>NZ_NPIZ01000089.1:0-136043 GCF_002251185.1 Prevotella sp. P5-126 | reverse complement strand
GAAAAATAAATAAAATATGAGAAATTTACGTAAGAAAGCGGTTTGCATGCTTAATTTGATAGTATCATTCTTGTTTCCTATTGTAGGTATCGTCTTTTATTTTATGTATAAGGAAAAAATTGAAAATGCGAAGTGGTGCTTATGGGTATCTTTGCTTTCTGTGTGTCTTTTGGGCCTTGGCGGAATTTTGTAAGTCAGCCATCTGTGTTTTGTGTGGATTATGGAGTGGAATTGCCGTAAGGATCGATAAGCCACAGGTAGAAAACACCTGCGTACGTGGCAAATCACTACAATGATGTTTTGATTGTCGCCTTTGTCGTTTGTAATAACATTTTTTTATTGCTTATCGCTAAAAAAATATTGAAAACTAATGTGCTGTGAAATTAAAAGTCAATTTAAGTGATATGAGAAAAGGCCTCATAAATATAATCCGGCATGACTATAAGAAGGAATCACTACTGATGTTTTTCCCTTTTATGAACCTGTTGTTCATGCATTATTATTTTTACGTAAACAATTTTATAGAATGGACATGGCTTTATTCGAAAGTTATCAATCTCTGTGCCATCACTTTTGACGTTTCTGTCATGTTTCTTTTATGTCTTCTGGTCGTAAAACGAAATATGAAGTTGGCTTTGCTCATGATTCAAGTTGTTACGTTGGCTTGGGCATTTGTCAACGTTGTTTATGGTCGTTTTTTCTTTCAATACCTGCCATTGTCTGTCATTCAAGAGACATCTGGGCTAGGCAACAGTCTCGTCATTAACAGTATTTTGTCTGAATTCCATTGGTATGATTCCTATTTCATATTTACATCTATTTGCTTTTTCCTCATATACAAAAAGACTACAGACAGACGAATTGATATAAAAGTAATGGTCCGTCTTATCGTGATACCTCTTATGTCTGTCGTCATTTCTATTGTGGCATATTCCGCATATCATTTTGCTCACCCCCGTTATCGAAACAACAGCGACCTGTATTTTTTTCGTATAAAAGAATTGCTCTATGACTCCAGTTGTGGGGGGACTCCCAATTTGGCTCATTTCCAGACGGGATCTTTACGCGTAGCCTGTTTTGAAATATATGATTTGCTGAAGACCACTAATTTGACTTCCGAAGAGAAAAAAGAGATAAATGATGTTGCAACCGACTATTCTCTACGCACGACCCATCATCCACGTAATCCTGAAATACGTAATGTCATTTTTGTCTTGCTTGAATCTTTCTTGTCAGAACCGATAGGATTAGTGGTTGATGGAAAAGAGATAACACCTTTTCTCAATCAGCTAAAGAGAGAGGAGAATGTCTTCTATAATGGTTATATGAAATCTGATATAGGGTGTGGCGAATCAGGTGATGGCCAATTCATATATATGAACGGAATCCTTCCTCTCAAAACCCAGATGACTATCGGGCAAATAAAAGACAAAGCTCTGCCTTCACTTCCAAAACTTCTTCAAAAGACATGGAAAAATTGCCGTACAGAGATTTACTTTCCCACTTCTCCGAATCTTTGGCAACAGGCACACATGAACCATGTCTATGGAATAGATTATTCATATTCTATTGAAGACATCAAAGACGGCAAAGACGGCGATGTTGACGATGAGATGATTTTCGACTTCGTTTCGAAATCATTAAATAAGAATGATGTGCCATTTTTCTCTTTGATATTGAGCTTGTCAACGCATAGTCCCTATGACAAATATCATGGGGAAGATTATCTTGCAGGAAATAAAACACTACCTGTTGAATACAAAAATTATTTGAACACTTGCCATTATACGGACAGTCAGCTAAGGAAATTCTTCGATACTATCAAACAAAAAGGACTATACCATCAGTCGCTAATTGTCATCGCATCTGATCATTATGCACATGTTGATATGCTGAAAATGCAAGGAAAGCTATCAGATCGCACGCCTTTATTTATTGTAAATGGGGATATCGACAAACAATCTGCATGGGGCAAAGATTTCCATCAAATTGATGTCTTTACTACTCTTCTTGATATACTGAATATTGATAGCAAATGGAAAGGACTTGGACATACACTCCTGAATCCTCATTATAAGAGTTCTGTAGATGCTACATCATATCGTGTCTCAGAATGGATTATTAATGGAGATTACTTCCCATCACGGAAATAGGGCGTAATTCCGCTTGACGATAAAATACATAACCTGTGGGCGGAATTAATTTAGTGCATACTTAATTCTGCCAATGGGTATGATTTCTATTTCATAGAGCTGTACCAATACTTCATTCCAGGGAAAGACATGATCTGTGTTGATAATCTTAAATGAATAGAGAGTCTGTTATCCATCCACATAGAAACATGAAGAGCTTTGATAGCCGATATTATACTTAAAAACACAAAATATGAGGCATTTTTCGCAATATTAAACTTTATTAACTCTTAAACTATTGAAAAGGGACACAAAATAGAGTACTTTTGTATAAGCAAAAATTTTATATATGAGGGACGAGTTACTAAAACACATTAGGAACATAAATAAAAAATCATCAGTTCAGGGTCGAATCTTGGAACAGTTTGTATCACAAGGTACTTTTACTATTCCAGAAATGTCAAAGGCTGTTGGCGTTAGTCTGCCTACTGCGACAAGCGCCATCAACGAACTCATCAAAGCAGGACTCGTAAGAGAGGTCGGAAAAAAAGACATCTCTTCCGGTCGCATTCCTATGGCTTATGATCTTGTTCCTAACGCAGGCTATTTTGTTGGTGTAAACCCTGAAATGGACTGTCTTGCTCTTGCTGCAAGCGATTTCTGCGGCAATCTGATTACAGAAAAGATAAGAGTTCCTTATACATACGAAAATACTCCAGAGAATCTGGAGCAAATGGCTAAAATTATCAACAATTTCATTTCTACACTTCCTTACGCTAAAGAAGAAATCCTCCAAATTTGCGTGAATATTGCAGAGCGTGTGAATCCTTTTGAGGGAAATGCCTATAACATGTTTACCTTCCTTGAGGAGTCACTGACCAGTAAACTCACCAAACTCATTCAGATTCCCGTCTGCATCGAAAACGACACAAGAAGCATGACATTTGCTGAGTTTATCAAGGGACGAAGCAAAGGACTGAAGAATGTCATTTTTGCCAACGTATGTTGGGGCTTAGCCATCGGCATTATTATTGACGGAAAGCTCTACTACGGAAAGTCGGGATATTCTGGCGAATTTGGCCACATGACAGCCTATAATAATAATATTATCTGCCATTGCGGAAAGATCGGTTGCATAGAAACAGAAGTTTCAGGAAGGGCACTCAAGAGAAAACTGACAGAAAAAATCTTAAATGGCAAGACCTCTATTCTCTCGGATAAAGTGCTCAACAAAAAAGAGGAACTCACACTAAAGGACCTACTGGAAGCCATCGACAAAGAAGATGTGCTCAGCCTTGCAACGTTACAGAACATCGCTGACGAACTTGGTAAACAGCTGGCTGGGGTCATCAACATCTTCAATCCTGAAATGCTGGTCATCGGCGGCGAAATGTCGGCAACGGGCGACTACCTCACCCTCCCTGCAAGAATGGGCATCAAGAAATTCTCTCTCAATATTGTAAATGAAGATTCGCAGATTGTGACTTCAAGTCTAAAAGGACTTGCCGGCATTACAGGAGCATGCCTCATGGCAAGACACAGACTGTTGAATGATAGTATCAAAGGCTAAACAAACACTTTTTTTGTTTACAAAAAAACTTCCGGTAAGCAGCCGTCAACTTGTACAAATAGTCTAAAACGTTGCAGACGGGAAGTCACTCCCACCTGTCTCCCATAAATGAACATCTTTTGAGGACTCACTTGGGACTTACTTGGGACTTACTTGGGAAGAACTACGCACATAAAAAGGATAGTTATAACCCGAACGCATCCCGAAGACATAGAGAGAGCAATCCATTGGACGACAAGCACAAACCGCATTTTGGATTTGAGACGAAAAACGACACAAGATAACAATTCATCCGACAATTGTTTGGAATTTCGGGAAAGAACATGTAAATTTGCAGTATCAATACAAAAAACTTAGAGCATGAAGAAATACGATTACCTCATTGTGGGAGCTGGACTATATGGGTGCACCTTCGCATACTTTGCCCAACAACAAGGAAAACGCTGCCTTGTGATTGATAAACGCCCACAACTGGGTGGAAACGTCTATTGCGAAAATATAGAAGGCATCAATGTCCACAAGTATGGAGCACATATCTTCCATACATCCAACAAGAAGGTATGGGATTTCGTCAACTCATTTGTAGAATTCAACAGATACACCAATTCACCTATTGCCAACTACCAAGGCAAGCTCTACAACCTGCCTTTCAATATGAATACCTTCCACGAAATGTGGGGAATCAACACACCTGAAGAGGCTTTAAACATTATCGACGAGCAGAAACAGCAAGCCGTAGAAAAGATGAAAGCCGACGGAGTGACAGAACCTCGTAATCTGGAAGAACAGGCACAATTGCTTGTAGGCCGAGACATCTACGAGAAACTCATCAAAGGATATACGGAGAAACAATGGGGAAGGAAATGTACAGAACTGCCCGCATTTATCATCAAGCGCCTACCTATCCGACTGACCTACGACAACAATTATTTCAACGACAAATACCAAGGTATCCCCATCGGAGGATACAACAAACTGATTGACGGTCTGCTTGAAGGCATCGACACCCAAGTCAACGCAGACTTCTTTGAAAATCGTGAAAATTGGGAAGCGCAAGCGGACAAAATTCTCTTTACCGGAAGAATCGATGAATTCTACAACTTCCGATTCGGAAAGCTCAACTATCGTACCGTACGGTTTGAACATCAGACCTTAGACACTCCCAACCACCAAGGTAATGCCGTAATAAACTATACCGAACGCGACGTACCATACACCAGAATTATTGAGCATAAGCACTTCGAGATGTTCGGACAGGCCGTATATGACCTGCCCAAAACAGTTATTTCCAAAGAGTATTCCACAGAATGGAAAGATGACATGGAGCCCTACTACCCCATCAACGACCAAGCAAATACTGCTGTTTACCTACAATACGAAACGCTGGCAAAACAAGAAGCCAACGTGATGTTCGGTGGTCGTTTGGCAGAATACAAATACTACGACATGGCACCTATCGTGGAGAAAGTCATGAACTTGCCACTATTTGCCTCTGAAAGAGAATAGCAACTTAACTACAAAACTCAAAAACAACGGCTACATGATGTTGAGAATAGAAGCACCATTACTTCCCGTAGCCATTGCTTTGATAGTCGGCATCGTCATAGGCGAGTGGATAAAAGCCCCAATAGTGGTTTTCGCCGCAATGGCGGGAATACTTATCATAACACTCTTCCTCCGTTATCATCCCCGTTGGCAGACCACTACTATATTAATATGTGTAACGCTGTTCGGTTGCATCATACGACAATACCAAGAAAACAACATGAAAGTCTGTTGGCCGGAATATCCTGCAGAATGGCAAGCTGTAGTAATTGACGAACCGATAGAGAAAACAAAGACCATGACGGTTGATGTATTGCTGGCAAACTCCCGACAAAAGGTACGTTGCCATATTGCCAAAAGCAACGACAGCCAAGAAATATCCGTTGGCGACGGACTGATTCTGACAACACACATCCATGAGATTAGAAACAAAACATCCAATTTACACCATTCCACAACACGCCAAGACTCTAACAAGATCGCTTCTGATCATTTGAAACAACAAAATCATTCTAAAAACCAAAACCACAGCACCTTCGACTATCAACGATTTATGGCAAGCAGAGGATTCACAGGCGAAGCATACGTACGCCCCTTTGATTGGGACTGGGGAATTGTGGATATCAGCCACCTCTCACGCATCGAACGCCTACGGCTGCGCTTCATGACCTATCGCAGCATCCTGCTCAAGCATATCCAAGAATGGAAACTGGACAAAGCAACAGAAGGAGTCATCAAAGCCATGACATTAGGCGACCGCTCCGACCTCTCTCCTACCGTCAAAACCACCTATACTCAGGCTGGAGCCTCCCATATCCTCGCGCTGAGCGGCATGCACCTAACCATCATTTTCTTCATCATCAACCTTTTGATGAACTGGCGAAAAGCAGAACTCATTTCCCAAGCCATCATCGTGACCACATTATGGGCCTATGCCTTACTGGTAGGACTATCGCCAAGTGTCACACGTTCGGCATTCATGATATCTGTCTATGCCTTGCTTTCTGTTGGCTATCGTGACTCTGCCCCTATCAACACATTATCATTCACAGCCATTGTCATGCTAATAATCAATCCATTAGCATTATACGACATCAGCTTCCAACTCTCCTACGTTGCCGTATGCGCAATACTATTAGGAAACAGTTTCTTTAAAAAAGTCATCCCCATCGAATGGCTCATGAACCATCGGATAGTCAAATGGATATGGGGCATAACCCTTGTATCCCTTGCAGCACAAATAGGAACGGCCCCTTTGGTGGCTTATCACTTCGGAGTTTTCAACCCCTGCGCCTTGTTGGCAAACTTCTTTCTTATACCCCTTGCCACCCTAACCATTATCCTCACCATCCTCGCCCTGACAACAATATGGTTTCCGTGGCTATCCGACCTATTTGTCATGGCCCTTTCGTTCGTGGTAAAAACCATGAACCACCTACTTCAATTAGTCACAGAAATACCATACAGCCACCTCAATTTTGAGCCTTTTAGTGTGGTTTTGACACTATTTATTTACATACTCATGGGATTTGCATTTATTTTATATATAAAATATCTTAAAATGCATTGTATTATCAAATAATTGTGTACTTTTGTAACCATAAAACAAAAAAAAACAATATTAGTACTAAACAACAAATTCATTATGACAAGTAACAACATTCCTCAAGTCAAGCTCGGCATCGTAGCCGTTAGCCGTGATTGTTTCCCCATTGCGTTGTCAACACAGCGTCGTGAGAACATCGTTAAAGCCTACAAAGGCGAAGTTTTCAACTGCCAGACAACAGTAGAGAACGAACAAGATATGCTCAAGGCCATTGAAGAAGTAAAAACTGCAGGTTGCAACGCATTGGTTGTATTCCTCGGCAACTTCGGTCCTGAGACTCCTGAAACTTTGATTGCTAAGAACTTCGACGGTCCTTGCATGTTTGTCGCAGCAGCAGAAGGCGACGGCGACATGATCAACGGCCGTGGTGATGCTTACTGCGGTATGCTCAACTGCTCTTACAACCTTGGCATGCGCCACTTGAAGGGCTATATCCCTGAGTATCCTGTAGGTACTGCAGAAGAAGTTGCCAAGATGATGGCAGACTTCGTTCCCGTTGCTCGTACCATCATTGGTTTGAAGGGTTTGAAGATTATCACCTTCGGTCCACGTCCTCAGGACTTCTTCGCCTGCAACGCTCCTATCAAGGGTCTCTACGAACTGGGTGTTGAGATTGAAGAGAACTCTGAGCTCGACCTGCTCGTTGCCTATAAGGAGCACGCGAACGACCCACGCATCGATGCCGTTTGCGAGGATATGGCTAAGGAAATGGGTGAAGGTCGCTACTATGCAGACCTCAGCCGTCGTATGGCACAGTTCGAGTTGACTCTGCTCGATTGGGCTGAAGCTCACAAGGGTTCACGCAAGTATGTTGCATTTGCCGACAAGTGCTGGCCTGCATTCCCAAGCCAGTTCGGTTTCGAGCCTTGCTATGTCAACAGCCGTCTCGCCAGCCGCGGTATTCCCGTAGCATGTGAGGTTGACATCTATGGTGCACTCTCTGAGTACATCGGTATGTGTGCTTCTGACGATACCGTTACTCTGCTCGACATCAACAATTCTGTACCTCAGTACATCTACGACGAGGACATCGTGAAGAAATACGACTACAAACTGACCGATACCTTCATGGGCTTCCACTGTGGTAACACTCCTCAGTGCAAGATGTGTGCAAACCGCGCCATCAAGTTCCAGCTCATCCAGAACCGTCTGTTGGAGAACGGCTGCAAACCCGACTTCACACGTGGTACCCTGGAAGGCGACATCGCTGCAAGCCCCATCACATTCTATCGTCTGCAGTGCGACTCAGAGGGCAACCTTCGCAGCTACATTGCAGAAGGTGAGGTACTTGACGTTCCCACACGTTCATTCGGTGGTATCGGTATCTTCGGTATTCGCGAAATGGGTCGTTTCTATCGTCACGTCCTCATCCAGAAGGGTTATCCTCACCACGGAGCCGTTGCCTTCGACCACGTTGGCAAGACCCTCTTCGAGGTATTCAAGTATCTCGGCGTGAAGGATATCGCTTACAACCAGCCTAAGTCTCTGCCTTATCCCACAGAGAATCCATGGGCATAATACGAAAGTAACATTTCCCAAATAAAATCAGCAACGGCTGCCTCCATATCGGATGGCAGCCGTTTTCTTTATTTCCAATCTTTAAGCCCACATATACAGAAAGGCCTATAAAACAGAAATCATTTCTATATTTGGAAACGTCCCAGACAATAGTCATTTGGTTTCACATCAATATAACCACCTTTTCCACGCACATACTCCATCAACTGACTGAAGGTATGGTTCATGCTGAGCAAAGCAGGATTGCCAACCATAATCAGATTCAACCGAGCACGAGTCATAGCCACATTGAGTTTGCGGTCGATAATCACGCCATTCTCTTCAAAAACATTATTGGTCAAGAAGTTGAGTTGATAGGGCTGATGAACAGTAAAACCATAAACGATATAATCGCGTTGACTACCTTGATAACGTTCCACCGTATCGATGGTAATATCGTGAAGGACGGAGATACCGTACTGATCGATTGCATTACGCACAGTTGAAATTTGGTTTCTATAGGGTACGATGACGCCAACAGTCGCTTCTATAGAAAACGAATGTTCCGTCAGTTTATAGATCTGAAAAACCGTTGCAGCAATCATCCGTGCCTCAATAGCATTTGTTTTTACCGATGGAGACAGACGTGGACGTTCTGCTGCCACGAAAGCGATACGATGTGTTGCCAACATCTTGACAATACCATTATCGGACTTCACTTGGAGCTGTGGCAACAACTGATGGCCGAGCGGCACTACATCGAGTTTGTCACCATAGAAGGCATGGTTTGGAAAATCGGCAATATCACGATGCATACGTCCCTGTTTGGTAAGCATATAGACAAATCGTGAATCATAACCACCTGCGGTCTTGAAATGAGCCAGCAAGCGTTCAAACAACGAATTACGACAGTCTGTGAGATGAATATCATGTAGTATGGTTTCGCTGACAGCCGACTCTCTTTCCGATTGTTGCACAACAGCGGGCAACTGTTTGTGGTCACCAATCATTACGATGCGATCTATAGCTTCCTTAGGACCATCATGCGCACTTAGCAATCCTATGAGATGTGGTTCGAGAATCTGTGACGATTCGTCGATAATGGCCAGCGAGAAATGTTTGAGAGAGAAGATAGACAGACTGGCGTTAAATGCCGCTGTTGTACCACAGAACACCCTTGTAGTATCTATCAACCGTTTGACAGCATTTCCTGTTTTCTCCTTGACTTTATTGCTGAGCAGATAATCACGATACTCTTTGGCGCAAGAGAGTTCACTACCAATACGTATAAAATCGAAATCAGCATTCTCTTCACGTATTTCCACCAGTTTGCTGCATATCTCATCAACCGCTCTATTGGTATATGACAACAACAGCACGCTGGTACCTTCTTCCAACAATTCTTCCTTGAGGAGATTGACGAGTCCATAGGAAGTTTTTCCAGTTCCTGGCGGTCCTATAATCAAGAAGAGGTCGCGTGCTTGCTTTGCACGAAGAGTCAAGGTATTGAAGTTACCATAGTTGCCTTTCAACACACACGAAGTATCAATCTTAGGATCGCGTTGCAATAGAATCAGATCACGCCGACTTTTGGTCGCAGAAAGAAAACTATGCATACCGCTATATAATGCATTGGAAGATGATTCAAACATATCATGTTCTATCGCCCACCAATCATCTTGATGGTCATCAAAGATTCTGGGATTCTGGGCATAACGAAGTCGAAGACGTATCTGTTGCTCACCAATATCCTCGATGTTCGCCCTGATAATCATCTGCTGGCAGGCATCAGGCACCTGTTCTTTCTCATAACGATAGAGGATAACGATATCGCCCACACGGAAATTGGTTGCATCAGCCGACTCCGTGTCGTTGAACTTGAAAGTGACACTACAAACACCTATTTGATGACTCTCCATACTATCGATACTGAGGCTATCAAAAATATTTCCTGCCGCTTTTTTATCTTCAAGAGTAGCATGCCAGATATTGGCAAACCCAGAGTCCTCCTTTTCTCGGTTACCCACTTTTGAGAGGAGAGTCTCATTCTCGATAAATCGCATGAATCGAAGATAGTAAGCACGCTCAAGATCTGTAGCTCGTCCGATGGGATCAAGCAAGTCCGATAGTTCTTGCCGTGTATATCTCTCCCACAATCCTGTAGTCGACTTTTTGCTGTTTAGCTTATCGGGGGTGAGTTGGGTTAGGATATCCATACCTTCTTGGGCATACATAATTTCCGACCATGCGATCATATTACGTATCTTAATGGCACGCAACAGCAGTTCGGGACTTTGCGGTACCATGAGCAGACCTTTTTCATACTTGGAATAGAGCAGCATCAGATGTTTGAGTTGTTCGGCATATTTATTGAACTGATACTGGAAAAGTGCACGATACAGGATAATCTGTACAGCATGGCATTCACGAGCTCGTGGCACATCGGGATCATAACCAGGAGTATTATAGCCAACAAACTCGCCTTTTCCTGATTTCTGCTCTATAATGGTATATGCCCCATCCTTTTCATAGAGCAGATCGAAACGACCTTGTATGCCGAGCACATCGCTGAAGAAAGTCGGTTCGAGCATGACATCATTACTGTTATATTCACCAATAGCCTGAGGCAAATCATGCCCAATGAGTTTATCGATATTCCGCTGTTGCACGGCAGCATCATTTTTAAACTGTGCGAAACCCTGCCTAACCTCGCTACAGGCTATCAGCGCCAACACATTATCTTTAACGAACTCACGGACACTCTCGTCAACAGACACATGGCGACCATGAATGGTATCGTCAAGCATACGACCAGCCAGAAGGCCGAGATGGATGGCAAGTGTATTAGACTGTGGTTTGATTTTATTGATGAGGTTGACGACAGCCGACTCTGCATAAGTGGTGAAACAGTTGGCAATATTGGTGATATTGACCAGATAGTCAGGTTCTAGGATTATTAATTCTGGATAATATATTTCACCCCTATCGTCCTTACGGAGACGCACCAGATTGAGCTGTGCTCCATCCCATAAAGCATCTTTCAAATAGCCCCAATCAAACTTTCCCTCACGCGTCAATATTCTATTGTCTTTACCATAGCAAATCTTCAGCGTACTGTTGTTCATCTCTTCCGTTGCCCAGATATAATCATCGTCCCACCGTTCGACAACTACACGCATGACACGCTCATCGAATTTTCCCCAAGTGGTTTTTCTGTCAGCAATGGGGAAATACCGCTTTAACGATTCCGGCAACGGTTTCTTTCCACAGATATGATAGACCAACAATGCAGTTGCCTTGAGGTTATGAGGAAAAGCATCTGCCAGCTTCGACTCCGTAAGAATGCCCTTTCTGTTATATTCAGGGAAGAGTTCTTTTCGCGTCAACTGTATGAGCGATGCCACCCGATATGGTATCTGATATTCCTTGATACAATAGTCTAATTTTGCAAATGCTCCCACAAAGGCGATGCGGCAGTCAGCAATGCCCTGTTCCACAACACGTCGGAACACATCTCTGACCATATCATATCTGACATTGACGGGATCGGCAGTGGTGCATGCCTTTTCTAGCAGCAGATAGAACGATGAAGCAGTATCCGGACCTATGGTTTTTACTGCTGTATGGTTTTGCCCTACCTTTCGTTCCCATTTTTTCTGACTATATACCTTATATTTCATAATTTTGGCATTTCTTTCATATCCTTCGACGTGCAAAGATACAAAATCTATCTCACACGTCCTACAAATTGACAGGATATCATGACACAAGGAAACAAAAACGAAATAGAAAAGGTAGCCTTTCGCTTGGTTGTTTCAAAAGAATTGCTTATTTTTGCAAACACATCACAAGATCCCCCCTAAGGATGTAATAGATTATCTACTAAAACAAACTACATAAACAAAATGACAAACAAGAAAAACATTTACCCATCCGGTGTCTTTAAGTGCATCATCATGGTCACACTGTTTCTGACCACTATAACAGTTGAAGCCAAAAAGAAAGCCACACCAGCCACATGGCCTGACGGAACAGTCATGGACGCATGGTTTACAAACAAAACAAAGATCAATCCGGAAACACTCGGCAGACAGTATATGGTTACTGACTACGGCGTGAACAACGACAGTACTATCGTACAAACAACAGCCTTGCAAAAGGTCATAGACAAGGCCGCCAAGGAAGGAGGCGGTGTGGTAGTTGTACCTGAGGGCACATTCCTCACCGGCGCTCTTTTTTTCCGTCAAGGCACACATCTGCATATAAAACAAGGAGGAAAGTTGAAAGGTTCAGACAACATCATCGATTTCCCTGTACTGACCACCCGCATAGAAGGAGAAACCTGCAAATACTTCCCTGCCCTCATCAATGCTGACGGACTCGACGGTTTCACTATCACAGGAAACGGCACTATCGACGGTAATGGTCTGCGCTACTGGCAGGCATTCTGGACACGTCGGTCATGGAATGCCAAATGCACCAACAAGGATGAGCAACGCCCACGACTGACCTATCTATCCAACTGCCGCAACGTTACCATACAGGATGTGCGACTTATCAATAGTCCCTTCTGGACCAACCACATCTACAAAAGCGACCACGTGCGCTACCTCGATTGTTATATCTATGCTCCTACAAGTGGCATCTATCCTCCAGATCCGAAACGCGGTGCCCCCAGTTCAGACGCCATTGACATTGATGCCTGCACCGATATTTTAGTTAGCGGTTGCTATATGAATGTGTGTGACGATGCCGTGGTATTGAAAGGCGGAAAGGGAACATGGGCCGACCGTGACTCCACCAACGGTCCATGTGAACGCATTCTTATAGAAGACTGCCACTATGGTACTGTTCATGGATGTCTGACGCTAGGATCAGAATCTCTCCACGACCGCAACATCATACTGCGCCGTTGCCATACCGACAATGCCAACCGCGTGCTGTGGCTCAAGATGCGACTCGACACCCCTCAGCACTATGAATATGTGACGGTAGAAGACATTACAGGCTATTGCCGTCGGTTCCTATTCATCCACCCATGGACACAGTTCTTCCAAAAAGGAGACCGTGATCTGCCTCCATCCCGATGCAACAACATCTCCATGCAACGCATAAAGGTAGAAACACCAGATATGTTCGATGTGAAGCCATCCGACAAATACATCCTTGATGATTTCACATTTGACGGGAAACCCATGACATTCTAACAAAAAAACGACGGATGACCTATGACAGAAACAGCGGTCATCCGTCTTTCTTTTAAGAAAACCGTCATATCATCTACTGACTCAAGAAACCAAAGACAATGCAACAACAATACCACTTTGCCGTTGACCTCGGAGCAACAAGCGGACGCACCATCATCGGTGCCATTGCCAACGGCAAGCTACAACAAGAGGAACTGACACGCTTCGACAATCCGCTCATCACCACTGGCGGACATGTCTATTGGGACATCTTCGCCCTTTATCAGGAAATCATCAAGGGACTCACAACTGCTGCCAAACGACAACTCAACATCGTCAGCATAGGCATCGACACATGGGGTGTGGATTTCGTACTCGTGGGCGAAGATGATGCCATCATGCGCAATCCCCTATCCTATCGCGATCCATATACTATAGGACGCATGGAGGAATACTTGGAGCAAGTGTGCAGCAGACAACAGGTATATGAGACAACAGGAACACAATTCATGAATTTCAACTCGTTGTTCCAACTCTATGCCATGCGACAGGAAGGCAATGTAGCGCTAAGTCACGCCAAAAAGATTCTCTTCATTCCAGATGCCCTAACATGGATGTTGACAGGAACAAACATCTGTGAACGTACCATCGCATCGACATCACAAATGTTGAACCCAAGGACTGGAGACCTCGACCCGGCACTGTTAGAAACTGTGGCATTACAACGTAATCAGTTTGGCGACATCGTAGAACCAGGCACTATCGTAGGCCATTTGACAGAAGAGGTACAGCACCTCACTGGACTGGGATCCATACCCGTAGTGGCAGTAGCTGGACATGATACCGCCAGTGCCGTGGCAGCCGTACCTGCTATTGACAAGCACTTTGCCTATCTTTCCAGCGGTACCTGGAGTCTGATGGGTATAGAAACACCAGAGGCCATCATCAACGAACAAAGTCAGGCATACAACTTCACCAATGAAGGCGGTATAGAACATACGACACGTTTCCTCAAAAATATCTGTGGCATGTGGCTCTACGAACGCTGCAGAAAGGAATGGAGTGAAGAGGTCAGACAGATGGGGCACGCCCAACTGCAGGCATTGGCCATGAAAGAGACGCCGTTCCGTTCGCTCATCAATCCCGACGACACCTCGTTTGCCAACCCAACAAGTATGACCACAGCCATACAGGAGTATTGCCACAACACCAACCAACCCATACCGCAAACCCCAGCAGAGATCTGCCGTTGTATCTTCGATTCTCTGGCACTTCGCTACCGACAGGTATTCGGATGGCTGAAAGACTTTGCGACAAGTACTATCCACGTGCTCCACATCATCGGCGGAGGATCACTCAACAAGCATCTGAATCAGATGACAGCCAATGCCATAGGCATTCCCGTTATAGCAGGACCGCAGGAAGGTACAGCCATCGGCAACATCATGATGCAAGCCCAAGCAACAGGAGGTGTGACTACTATCTGGGAGATGAGACGCATCATAGCCGATTCCATCGAGATGCAACGCTACGAACCTAAAGACAAAGACGCATGGGATGCCGCATACTCGAAATTCTTGAAAATTACAAAACAACAATAATAAAACTAACAAAACAATGAAAACAGATCTGATAGAAAAGGCTTATGCCGTAGCGAAAGAGCGCTACGCTGCCATCGGTGTAGATACAGATGAGGCTATTGCACTACTCGAAAAGCAACAGATTTCACTACATTGCTGGCAAGCTGACGATGTAGTGGGATTTGAGCGCAACGATGCCTTGAGCGGTGGCATACAGACCACGGGAAACTATCCAGGAAGAGCCCGAAACATTGACGAGGTCAGAAAGGACATCGAATTTGTAAAGACCCTGATAGCAGGAAACCATCGTCTCAACCTCCATGAAATCTATGGTGACTTCGGTGGAAAGTTCGTTGACCGTGACCAATGCGGTGTAGAACATTTCCAGAGTTGGATAGACTGGGCAAAAGCCAACAATATGAAGCTCGACTTCAACTCCACATCATTCTCACATCCCAAGAGCGGCAGTCTCTCGCTGTCTAACCCCGACCAAGCCATTCGCGACTTCTGGATAGAGCACACCAAGCGCTGTCGCCGTATTGCCGATGCCATGGGCAAGGCACAGGGCGACCCCTGCATCATGAACATCTGGGTTCATGACGGTAGCAAGGATGTTCCTGTACAGCGTAAGAAATACCGTGAACTGTTGGCTGACTCGCTCGACCAAATCATGGCAGAGAAACTCGATGGAGTGAAAAACTGCTTCGAAGCCAAACTCTTCGGTATCGGACTGGAATCATATACTGTAGGATCACACGACTTCTATACCGCCTACTGTGCTACCCGCAAACAGATGTACACCCTCGACACCGGTCATTACGAACAGACCGAGAACGTTAGCGACTTTGTATCGACCCTTCTCATGTACGTGCCCGAACTGATGCTCCATGTCAGCCGTCCTGTACGTTGGGATTCAGACCACGTGACCATCATGAACGATCAGACGCTCGACCTCTTCAAAGAACTGGTTCGCTCAGACGCACTCGACCGTGCACACGTCGGCCTCGACTATTTCGATGCCTCCATCAATCGCATCGGCGCCTATATCGTAGGCACTCGCGCCACACAGAAATGTATTCTCCAGGCACTGCTTGAACCCAAAGCCCTGCTCCGTGAGTATGAAGACAACGGCCAGTACTTCGAGCGCCTTGCCCTGATGGAAGAAGCCAAATCAATGCCTTTTGGTGCAGTATTCGACTATTTCAACATGAAGAACAACGTGCCCGTAGGTGAAGAGTATATGGCCTGCGTGCAACAATACGAGAAAGACGTGACATCAAAACGCTGATATTTGTCACAGAGATAACACGAAAAATCCCCCAAAACCGCCTCCCCCTGCATCAGAGTGAGGCGGTTTCACCTTATTTATATAGGCTGTTTTTGAAGAATACCACAAACATGGTATGCGGAATGCCCCATATAGGGTATTTCGGGTATGCAGATTTCGCCGTACCTTTGCATCGTCAATCAGACAAACAGGATGAAGCGACAGCATAACATTCCATCACCTGTTACAGAGAACGACACAAAATAAAAAACAATATAAACACAAACTAAAAAGAAAGGAAACAAGTTATGAGCAACAACAAGAAACTTCACTTCGAGACACTCCAACTGCATGTAGGTCAAGAGCAACCCGATCCAGCAACCGATGCACGTGCCGTACCCATCTACCAGACTACATCATACGTGTTCCGCAACTCACAACATGCTGCCGACCGTTTCGGTCTGCGTGACGCAGGAAACATCTACGGCCGACTGACCAATTCAACCCAAGGAGTCTTCGAAGACCGCGTTGCCGCATTGGAAGGCGGTGTGGCAGGACTGGCTGTAGCCAGTGGAGCAGCTGCCGTAACCTACGCACTGCAAAACATCGTATTGAACGGTGACCACATCGTTGCTGCCGATAACCTCTATGGTGGTTCGTTCAATCTCATCACCCATACACTTGCCAACCAAGGTGTGACAAACACGATTGTCAATGTAAACGACCTTGATGCACTTGAAGCTGCCATTCAGCCCAATACCAAGGCAGTATATGCCGAAACCTTTGGCAACCCCAATGCCGATGTCACCAATATCGAAGCAGTAGCAGAAGTGGCACACCGCCATAACATCCCCCTCATCATTGACAATACCTTCGGCACCCCATACCTCATCCGTCCTATCGAACATGGAGCCGACATCGTCGTTCACTCAGCCACCAAATTCATCGGCGGACATGGTTCAAGTCTTGGCGGCGTGATCGTTGACGGTGGAAAATTCGACTGGAAAGCCAATGCCGATAAATATCCCACACTGGCCAAGCCGGATCCCTCATACCATGGTGCAGTATTTGCTGATGTTGCAGGAGCAGCAGCCTTCGTCACCCGCATCCGTGCCGTCATTCTTCGTGACACCGGTGCCACGATCTCTCCCTTCAATGCCTTCATCCTGTTGCAAGGTCTGGAGACGCTGAGTCTGCGCGTAGAACGCCATGTAGAGAACGCGCTGAAAGTGGTAGAATTCCTCAGCAAGCATCCCAAGGTGGCTAAGGTCAACCATCCTTCGCTCGCCTCACACCCCGACCACGAGCTCTACAAGCGCTATTTCCCTCAAGGCGGCGGCAGCATCTTCACCTTCGAGATCAAGGGTGACGAGAAAGACGCATGGAAGTTTATCGACTCACTGGAGATTTTCTCCCTCCTCGCCAACGTTGCCGACGTGAAGAGTCTGGTCATCCACCCCTATACCACCACACACTCACAGATGAGTCCCGAAGAACTGGCACAGCAGCACATCACCCCCAGCACCATCCGCTTGAGCATCGGTACAGAACATATCGACGACATCATCGACGACCTATCCCAGGCATTCGACAAAATATAAACCGTAAATTCTAAATAACTATGGCAAGAATCGCAAAACAACTGACCGAACTGATCGGCCATACCCCATTACTCGAACTCACTAAGTTCTCTACTTCCCATGGACTGCAGACCCCCATCATTGCCAAGGTGGAATATTTCAATCCTGGCGGCAGTGTAAAAGACCGCATCGCATTGGCGATGATAGAAGATGCCGAACAGCGGGGAATTCTCAAACCCGGTGCAACCATCATTGAGCCGACCAGTGGCAATACTGGTGTAGGCCTTGCATTGGTATCGGCAGTAAAAGGCTACAAACTGATCCTCACCATGCCCGAAACAATGAGCATCGAACGCCGCAATCTGGTGAAGGCATACGGAGCCGAGGTTCGGCTGACCAGTGGCAAGGACGGTATGGCAGGAGCCATCAAGGCCGCCGAAGAACTGCGCGACAGCATACCAGGCAGTGTCATCCTGCAGCAGTTTGAAAACGGTGCCAATCCAGCACGCCACTATGCCACAACCGGTCCTGAGATCTGGCAGGACACCGATGGAAAGGTAGATATCTTCGTTGCCGGTGTAGGCACAGGAGGAACCGTCAGCGGTATTGCCAAATACCTCAAGGAGCAGAATCCCAACGTAAAGATTGTTGCCGTAGAGCCCCTCTCTTCGCCTGTTCTCAACGGTGGTCAGAGCGGTCCACATAAGATTCAAGGCATTGGTGCAGGTTTCGTGCCCAAGACCTATGATGCCTCGCTGATAGACGAAGTGCTCGACATCGACAACGACGATGCCATCCGCACAGGTCGCGAACTGGCACAGCAGGACGGTCTTCTGGTAGGCATTTCTTCTGGAGCAGCAGCCTATGCCGCCTCGGTATTGGCCAAGCGCCCGGAGAACGCAGGGAAAACCATTGTCACCCTATTGCCCGATACCGGTGAACGATACCTCTCTACTGTGCTCTATGCTTTCGACGAATACCCACTATAAGCTTCATATTGACGTTATTTGATAAAAAAGAATAATAAAATTTTGTAATGTAACCTATTTTGGTTATCTTTGTGGCTGAATAACTATAAAGATATTCTCAGCAACAGATGCAAAGAAAACCAAACAAAAGGTTCATATATACATTGGTAGCCATAGTCCTTTTCAGCACTATGGCTGCCAATGCTTCGTCTTCCAACAATCATACAAGAACATACACCAACGAACATCCGCTGATCTATGAAGACTGTTGGGATATGTACCCCTACTCCTTTCTTAACGAGCAGGGCAAGCCCGACGGCTACAACATCGAGGTCATTAAGATGATCTTTGAGAAGCTCAAAATCCCTTATACCATTGTATTAAAGCCAGCCACACAAAACCAGGCAGACCTCAACCATGACAATGCCGACCTTATCGTCGTCAGATCAACAGGATTCTTCAGTCGCTTCGGCCATTATAGCCGCAACTCCATATCACTCATCACCATGAGTCTGGCAACACCAATCGACAAACCCGTCAACATCCATACGTTCAGCGACCTGAGCAAGCAGCGGGTCACTGTCCTCGACAGCGGTATGGTGCATCGCCTGATGATTGACTACGAATGGGGAGCGAATGCCATCCCCGTGAAAGACATCAACGAGGCCATTCTCAGAGTGAGCGATACCGAACAGGGGCAGGTCATCTGGTACAAGCCGTCGCTGGAGTATCTGAAGCGGACGTACGACCTCGACAACATCCAGATTACCGATGTCGATATCCCCCTGGGTGAGGCGCGTTTTGTATCCCACAACCAGCAATTACTAAACCAGATAGACAGTGTCTATACCCTGCTCAATTCCGAAGACCGCTTCGAACCGCTGCAGAACAAATGGTTCTACCCCGATCGTGGCGAATGGCAGATGCCGGCATGGGCATGGTGGCTGATGGGCATTGCCACACTGCTGACCATACCATTGCTGTATAGCCTATACTACTTCCGTCGCAAAGACAGGCAGCTTGCCAAGTCCTACGACTTGCAGAACCAGCGTATGTCGCTGATTCTTGAAGCCAGCGGCGTAAGAATGTGGACCTACAACGTCCACACCGAGTCCTTCAACTGGTATGATCGCGACAGCATGAACTATATCACCTATCCTGCGGAAGAATTCTCCCACCGCTACTACCCTGGCGACTTCAACCGTCTGATGCGTGTCATCGAGCAACTCATAGACGGGAACATCACCGACGAACAGGTATCGCTTGACATCAAGGCGATGGATGCCGAAACAGGCGACAATCAGGAACACGACTTCCAGATACAGCTCTCCGTCCTGCAGCGCAACAAGAAAGGCAACCCTATTGTCATTCTTGGCACGAAGAAAGACATTACCGACGAACTCCGCATGGAGCAGGATGCCGAAGAGCGACTCATTCGCTACAAGACCATCTTCGACAGTTCGACGATCGGCATCATCGTGTTCAACGCAGAAGGACAGCTCACCAATATCAACGAAAAGGCATGCAGCCTCTTCCAGTGCGACAAGAAAGACATCATCCGCCAGTCGCCCTCTTTCCGTACACTTTTCGAACTCGAAGAGGATCACATCGAAGCGTTGGACGGTGTATCGATGTGTCGGAAGGTGGACTTCGACAATCATCTCACCAGCAAGGAGCTGGGCCATATCATCAACCAGAGCGGCACACAGATCTTTGAGATTCACATGATGGTGGCTTGCGACGAAGCCAACGAGCACGCCAACAATCTGTTGGTGGTCGTAGAGGACATCCGCCAGCACATCGAGATCAAGAAGCAATGGAAAGATAAATTGGCAAGGAAACGAGACCTGCAGCATCAGCTCGACAACTATATCGACCATACCAACTACCTCTTGAAGATCAGCGGCATGCGCATAGTGCACTATTCTCCAGAAACCCATACGCTGTGTGTCAAAGACAATCTCAGCCATGTGCAGTACGAACTGACCCAGACCCGTTGCATGACATTGGTTCACGAGCGTTCGCAGAAACGCGTCATGCACCTGTTGAGCAAGATGGACAACCGTTCGCAGGAACCTTTCTGCATGGAGGTGATGACCGTCATCCGTTCGGGCGAGAACCCGTTGTGGCTCAGATTCTGCATGACACCTGTTCATGATGATATTGAAGAGAAAGACGCCTATTTTGGCATCTGCTACGACATCAGCGAACTGAAAGCCAACCAACTGCGTCTGGACGAAGCCTACAGCACCGCTCGCGAGATTGAGCATGCCAAAAACAGCTTCCTCAAGAATATGTGTTACGAGATACGCACACCGCTGACCGCCGTTGTGGGATTTGCCGAAATGCTCTCTACCGACATCACCCCAGAGGACGAGCATGTATTCACCAAAGAGATACTCGACAATTCCGACCACCTCCTGCGACTGATAGACGAGATACTCTTCTACTCGCGCATCGACTCCGACATGGTGAAGATCACCCCGACACCCACTGAGTTTACCGAACTCTTCAAGACAAACTGTCAGCGGGGATGGGACATGGCACACCCCAACGGTGTCAATTTCATCATGGAAATACCCTACGACCAACTGGTTCTCAATATCGACGGCAACAACATAGCCCATCTGCTCACATCGCTCATCAGCAATGCCGCCTTCAACACGAAGCACGGTTTTGTCAGAGTGCGTTTCGACTATATCGGTCGCCGTCTCATCATCTCCGTAGAAGACACCAGCGACGGCATCAGCGACCGCGAGCTCCAACTCATCAAGCAGCATACCGGCGGCAGCATCGACGAGCGCATCGGCATCAGTCTGCCCGTCTGCAAGCAACTGGCAGAGATGATGAACGGAACACTGGAAATCAGTTCTGAATCAGGACAGGGCACCATCGTATGGGTCAGCATTCCCTGTCAGGCATCACTTATCAAACGTAAGAAGTTCATTTAACCATGAAAGTTAGTTTTCTGAGACATATCATGACATTGATTGCTGCCCTGCTGACCGTCAGCACGGCATGGGGAGACGCACCGCGACAGAAGACGCAGTACCAGCGCAGATACGACGCTGCCCACCCCGTCATCATTGTGGGCGACTGGGACAAGCCGCCCTATGAATTCCAAGACGACACGGGCAGGCCTGCCGGCACCAATGTTGAGATCATGACAGAAATATTAGACCAACTCGACATCCCTTATAAATTCGTACTGAAAGAGTGGGCCAATGCCCTCAAGACCTTCGAACGTGGCGATGCAGACCTGATTTTTGCCAATGTCGGACGCTACAGGAAACCGCCTTTTTGCTATACCCGCAACATCATCAACTACAACCGCATCGTGGCAGTCACCTGCGGCACAACATCGTCCAACAGTTCACTCAAAGAACTGGTGGAAGCCGGTACGGTATTGAAACCAGCCGACTATACGGAACATTATTTTCTTGAAGAAGACTCATCCTATCTCAGCCAATTGGAATTTCAGTCGCCCACGACAGCCCTTATGGGCGTATTGGCACACGACTTCAAATACTACGTATGGGGTGAAGAACCGCTGAAATGGAAAATCAGACAACTCAATATGGACAAGTCGGGACTCATCCTCAACGATGTGGGCATACCCGTCAGCGAGATCCATGTCATCGGACGCGATACGAAACTCATCGCAGACATCGACTATGTCTATTCCCAACTGAAACAGCACGGACGGGTGGCACTCATCAACGACAAATGGCTGCATCCAGAGCGCATCCGTAAGAAAACCATCCCCATGTGGGGGTATCTGATGATTGGCACGGTGATGTTTGCCCTGATGTGCTATATGGTCACCCGCATAGCGAGACGGAGGGTGCGCGCCAAGAGCCAGCGCAACAGCGAACTCGATGCCATGATGACGCGTGCCCTGCAGATGGGCTACCACTATGTATTTCAGTACGACCTTACCTCGCGCATACTGGTCAATCAGTACGGCAGTCTGCTGCCCGACGAGGGTATGTCGTGGTTCGACTTCAGCCAGCGCCTCCACCCTGCCGAACGCAACAACTGGGTGAGACGGCTCGAACAGCTGAGAGACGGCAGCATGGACAAACACGTGGAACTGAGTGGACGATGGAATGCCGGCACTAAAGACAAGCCGATATGGAAACACCTGCGCGGCCACTTCGCCGTCGAGCAGGATGCCTACGGACAGCCAGTAAACATCTATGCCACCATAGTCGATAAGACCCACAACGTAGGACTGATCCACGAAGCCAACAAGATGGAGCGGAAGTTCCTGCAGTTTTTCCAATTCTCAAAGGTGGCCATGGCAGTCTATAACCAAAACGGATGGATAGAAAACAGCAACGAAGAGATGAAACGCATCTGTAAAGCTGATGCGAAAAACGCACGATTGCTGCAGAAGACTTCACTTTTCGACATGCCGATGTTTGCCGACGCCTTCAACGAGAGTCGCCACGACCCCATCTTCCTCTGCCACCTTGCCCCCGCAGACAGCGACCATGGTCGCGAGGCATGCGTGGAATACAACGTCGTCCCACTCTTCGACTACTTCGGCCGTGTCTCCAACTACCTCCTCATGGCTTACGACATCAAAGCCCAGAGCGACACCTACCACCATCTCATCATGTGTCAGCACGAATGTGATACGCTCCAGCGATACATCGACTATAACGAGAAGCGACTGAAATTCATGTTGAATCACTCCGACTGGACGATGTGGGATCTCGATCTACGCAATAAGATGATCTACTATTCCCACACGCTGAAACATGCAGACTACGTCATCGAGTTTGAGAAATACCTCAGACAGCTGCCCCCGGAACTCTACGACGAATACAAGATCAGCGACGAGAGCATCGGCCTCTTCCAAGGACCATTCCACGTGAAGCGGCAGCTCAACTCCTCCGCATTCAGCAAAGGTCCGTGCGCCCACGACATCTACGGTCGCTTGCGCAAAGGCGACGACGGATCCACCCTGGGCTACAGCGGCATGCTCCACGACATCACCAGACTGGAGAATATCAAGAAAGAAGTGGTCGAGATCAGCGAGAAAACCAAGAACAGCGCCCAGCAGAAGAGCGTCTTCCTCGCCCAAATGACCCACGAACTGCGCACGCCCCTCAACTCCATTGTAGGCTTCTCCGACATGCTGAAATATGCAGAATCAGCCGGGGAGCGTGAACGCTTTATCCACATCATCCGCACCCATTGCGACATCCTGGTGCGTCTCATCAACGGCATCCTCGAAGCCTCCACCATCAACGACAACCCGATGGACGTCAAGCCCGCCGAAGTTGACTTTGCCGAAGAGTTTGAATACCTCTGTCAGTCCATCGAGATCCGCGTGCAGCGCCACCATCTGCGCTTTGTCACCTCCAAACCTCTGAAGAAGCTCAGAGTATCGATCGACATCGGTCGCGTGCGCCAGATATTCAGCAATTTTGTGAGCAACGCATTGAAATACACGAAGAAGGGCAGCATCTGGGTAGGCTATCGCCTGGAGAAGCGCAACGGTCAGATGGGCATCTATGCCTTCTGCGAAGACACCGGAACGGGCATACCCCACGACAAGCAAAAAGCAGTTTTCGAACGTTTCGTCAAGCTCAACGAGTTTGTGCAGGGCACAGGCCTCGGCCTCTCCATCTGTAAGTCCATCGTCACCGCCTGCCATGGCGACATCGGCGTAGAGAGCGAAGTGGATAATGGTTCTAAATTCTGGTTCTGGATTCCTGTGGAGGTTATTGAAAAGGAATAGAGGTACGGGCGCTTCACCCCGTTCTCATATATCAAAGTTATAGTTTTTCACAATATTTCAACCACTCGACCACGTATCCACGTAACTTACTAACATAGAGATTATTATAGAGCAGTAGATTATTAGATTATCGGCCACACATACAAGCAAACTCTGTGTCAACATCAATCCCATGTGTTGGCAATATCTTTGCCAACATTAGACAATACACTTGCTAAACGTTGGAAAACACCTTTATCAACGTTGGGAAACACCTTTATCAACGTTGGAAAACACCTTTATCAAACGTTAGATAACACCTTTATCAAACGTTGGATAATACCTTTATCAAACGTTGGATAATACTTTTATCAAACGTTGGATAATACTTTTATCAAACGTTGGATAATATTTTTATCAGGCATCGGCAAAAGTCCTGATAAACATGGGCAAGATATTCTCTGGTGGTCGAAGTGTGGTCGAAACACGTAAATATAAAGTCATCGACCACCACTTAAAGCATTGCGCAATAGCGCATTATGCCTCAGCGGTGGTCGAGTGGTCGAATATTTTTGAAAATCATAAATAAACCTCATCAGACGCTGCACCACATTGGCTACAGCAACTGATGAGGTATCATCCAACATCAGCATTGGACAGTGTGGACTTATGGGCTGGAAGTTATGCCAGCAATGCCTGTTGCAACCAATAGGTCACAATGCCTGCAAGATAGCCGACGAAGGCTATCCACGTGATGCGCTTCAAGTACCAACCAAAAGTGATTTTCTCTAAGCCCATGACAACAACACCGGCTGCAGAACCGATGATGAGCATCGAACCGCCTACGCCGGCACAGTAGGCGAGCAACTGCCAGAATATGCCGTCGATGGCCATGGCACCTGTCTCGGCTACGGGATACATACCCATACAGCCTGCTACCAGGGGCACGTTATCGACTATGCTGGAGAGAACACCGATGATGCCGTTGATGACATAGTAGTTGCCGACAAAGACTTCGTTGAGTCCGGTGCCCAAGGCGGTGAGGACGCCGATCTCCTGCAGCACGGCTACTGCCATGAGGATGCCGAGGAAGAACATGATGGTGGAGAGGTCGATGCGCGACAGGAGGTCGCTGACGCGCTTTGCCATAGTGTCGTCTTCGCTAGTATTGTGATGGAAGATCTCGGTCACGGTCCACAGAACGCCGAGCACGAGGAGGATGCCCATGAACGGAGGAAGATGGGTGATGCTCTTGAAGATGGGCACAAAGACCAAACCGCCTACGCCGAGCCAGAAGATGATGTTGCGTTGCACCTTGGTGAACTGGCTGATTTCGGCGGTGACGAGGTTCTGCTCTTTATCAAACTTTCCACTCAACGAATATTGCAGGATGAAGGCGGGCACCAACATCGATACCAACGAGGGGATGAAGATTTCAGTAAGGATGCCCTGAGTGGTGACCACTCCCTTGATCCACAGCATAATGGTGGTGACGTCGCCAATGGGCGAGAATGCGCCTCCTGAGTTGGCGGAGATAATGATCAATGCGGCATAGATGAGACGCTCTTCACGCGACTGTACCAGTTTGCGGAGTACCATGATCATGACGATGGAGGTGGTGAGGTTGTCGAGGATGGAAGAGAGGAAGAAGGTGGCAATAGCCACACGCCACAGGAGTTTGCGCTTGGAGCGTGTCTTCATGATGTCGCGCACAAAATTGAATCCGCCGTTGCTATCGACTATCTCTACGATGGTCATGGCGCCCATTAGGAAGAAGAGGGTGCCTGCGGCATCGCCCAGATGGTGTTCGATCACTTCGGAGATGTGGTGGAGTACGCCGTCAGAGGCTACATCGGGATAGTATGCTCCAGGTGATACCATCAGCAGGGTCCAGCAGACCACACACATGAGCAGCGCAATGGCTGCCTTGTTGATTTTCGTCAGACTTTCAAGGGTTATACAGAGGTAGCCTGCAACAAAGGCGACGATGATGAACATTGTAATTGTACTCATTTTGATGTAATATTTATTGTTATTTATTCAAGTTTCGCAACTGAGGGAATTGATTGAAGTTAAAGAAGTTATCACTCCCTACGGTCGTTCGGGAAGTTAAGAGACAATAGCCTTTTGCCGTAAGACGTAGGACATTTGTCCCTTAACTTCTCTCTAACTTCCCTAACTTCCCTTAACTTCCCACATGC
Organism: Prevotella sp. P5-126; assembly: GCF_002251185.1. Classification (NCBI taxonomy): domain Bacteria; kingdom Pseudomonadati; phylum Bacteroidota; class Bacteroidia; order Bacteroidales; family Prevotellaceae; genus Prevotella; species Prevotella sp. P5-126. Next base: position 109,180 of record NZ_NPIZ01000089.1, on the reverse strand, counting down.
GATAGTTCAATTTTTTATTGTTTGTTGCGCCAACAGAAGGCCAGGCGGAGGGTGTTTGGGGATAGAAGTGCAACAGGGGTGCGCCCTGCAGTCCGCTTCGCATCAGCTGCCATCCGTCATAGCGTGTCTTCTTATAGTTGATATCTACAAAGTTGATTTCCTTGAATTTTCGCCATTCCACACCACGTCTATCGAGATCGCGTATGCGGTTGGCTGGCAGATTGGTCACTTCGATGCGCAGGGTGTTCTTGCCCTTGCGCAAGGCGTCGCGGCAGTCGAGCTGGAAGGGTGCTGCCCATGCACAGCCGATGAACTTGCCGTTGATATATACGCGTACCGACTCATAGACTTTGCCCAGCGAGATGATGCAGGCCTGGGCGGCTTGCTTTCTGGTCAGGCGGAAGGCGGTCTCATAGACTCCAGTGCCCATGGTCACCGAGGCGGATTCGCCAAGCGTCTCCCAGGTCTGCGGAGTCGGCATGGTGTAGGTTTCGCTGACGCGTGGCGTCTCGTCGATGAACGACAGGGTCCAGGGGCCGTCCAGCGGCAGGGTCTCTGTCGCTAATGTCATACCGTATTGGCCTGTTGACAGGGGACGGTCAGCAGCTGTTCCTGTTTGCAGGATGATGCTCTCTCCCGACTGAAGACAGACGACAGGAGCGTCGGCAACCATAGGCAGACGGTTCACGTCGCCCGTCATGGGATTGTAGCAGACGATGTGTTGCGTAGGTACGGAGAGACATGCTGCGTTTAAGCAACAGTCGCGGGGCGAGAGATTGACAACGAAATAGATGTAGCCGTCGTCTGTCTTTCTTCTGATCATACGCACACCGGGATTCATTCGCCATGGTTCGGGTTTGGCAAGATGCGCCATCGCCTGTCGGTCTTCACCATAAATAATATAAGGTGTGAGGTTCTGTAACAGGCTCTGAAGTCTGTCGTCAACGGTGGTACCTGTGGGGATGATGATTCCCCTGTAGCGTGTGCCGCCAGGGGTGACGAGCTGTCCGCCATCAACCTTGACCTGTGCCAGTTGGCGGTCGCTGATATAGTCGCAATCGTAGCCGAGGCTGTCGATGCGGAGGATGCTCCGGATAAACTGCGGACATTTCTCGTCCATGGTATGGATGTCGAACTGCATGAGGAGGTCTTCCCCGCCCCTGCGGTCTTTGCTCTCCGACTTAGCATCATCATTGCGAGGACCGCGGATGCGCCACATGTCATGGACGGGCAGATAGACCAGGAAATCATTGTCGGGCTGTCCCATTTGCAGGAACGACTGGCAGCGTTCGATATACTGCATCAAGAAAGGGGCATCGCGCCAAATGCTGTTGGTGGGACTCATATCAACCGATGCATAGAATTTCCATCCGGGCCATGGATCATGCTCCGGGGTGTAGCAACTGCCATGAAAGAAGATGTGGTTGATGCCGCATGAGAACATCAGGTCGATGTCAGGCTTCATCTGCGACAAAGAGGTGCGGAAGTGTTCGGTCAACCAAGTGAGCGTCTCGCTGCTGGTCAGCGGCTTTCCCATCACATGTGCTGCCGACGATGCGTATTTCAGCATCGACACATCGCTGTAGTTCTTGAGGGTCATGCCGGGGTCTCTGCGCAGTCCGCGGATGCCAAACTCGGAGCGTCCGAAACCTTCTATCTCTGGTATATCTACGGCGGCATAAAGATCGAGCAGATTGGCAGGAGAACCGTGGGCTTGGTTTCTCACCGATACCCCATTGCGGTGTGCCCAAGCCACCCACTGCTGGGTGAAGTTCTCATAGAGCAGGTCGCTCAACGTCTCACGATAGTCGTGGAGCGCCTTATTACCGTCACCACCGTCAAGAAGTTCAGGCAGATGGTCGCGCAAGTCGTAGCCACGGCGTTTGAGAAATTCGTCGAAGAGCGAAGGGGTCCAGTTGGCCTTATACACCTCATAGGAGTCGTTGAAGAAGGTATGGGGATAAGGAGTCTTGGTGTATTCAAACGCTTGGGTGAACCTATTGAGATAATGTGCCACCGCCTGACGGTCAAAATGGTCGATGACGAGTCCTTCACCACCGGGTGCAGCGCGTTTCACCTTCTGACGCGTGCGTGAGGCATAGACGCTGATGACGCGCCACTGGCGTGGTTGACTGGTGGGATATACTCTGGTGCATTGCCATTGGGCATAGGGGCGCTCCTTGGCAGGCACTGCCAGTCGGTGCTGGTCGGACGGGCGCTTGTCGGAGGTGATCATGCTGTCAACGAACACGGCCTTGCAGGCTGCCTCGTCTATCGTGACCTCAGGACCTCCGAAGGGCCATCCTGTTCCGCAGTTCATATCTACCTCGATATGATGGGCGGCGGCAATCTGCTGCACGTCGCGCAATGCCGCCATCCACTGCGGAGAGAGAAATGGGAGTTCATGGGCTTCGTTGCCCTTCACGCCATAGAGCGGTGTGATTTCCACTGCCCCAATGCCCACACGGGCATACTCGCCAAGGTTCCATTCCAGTCCCTGGTGGTCAACGGCAGATCCCAGCCACCACCATCGGGTGCCTGGACGTGCTTCGGGTTTGGGTGAAGGCCATGTCTGTGCGGTCGTGCCAATGGCAGTCATCATGGCAATCAGCAGTAGGATATATTTTGTTTTCATTGTTTCACACCTTAATCATATACATCGTTCATATCACACACGGGGTTTATTCGTCCCTGGTAATCATGCGGTAATACTCCACTCCGCCAAGGAGGAAGCATCCGGTGCCGTAGTCTTCAAAATCGGGTACGCGGTCGTAACTCAAAGGCTGACCGGCAGAAGGATCTTTGCCCGTGCCTTGCATCCATCCGAGGAAGCCATCCTTGTGAACCGCCTGTTGCACCATCCCCTGCCATGCCCGACGGCATGCCGGCTCATATTTACGTTCGTCAAGGAGTCCCTGGCGTATGCCCCATGCCATGCCATAGAGGAAAAGCGCAGTACCGCTTGTTTCGGGCATGGCATAATGGGTGGACACCAGACTGGGATTCCAAAAGCCATCCTCACGCTGACAGTTGAGCAAGGCGCGGCTCATGGCCAGGAAATCTTTTTTCAGTTCCTTATAGACCTTGTCTTTCGGCGACACCTGTTGCATGCAGCGCACCAATGCGGCATAGACCCATCCGTTGCCTCTCGACCAATAGCAGGGTTTACCATCTGGCTCATGATAGGGCGCCACATAGTCGGCATCGCGCCACCACAATCCGTCTTTGGCATTGAAGAGTCCGCCTGCCAGCATGTTTCTGCTCCAACGATACATCATCATGGCATGTTGCTGGTAACGTTGATCGTGGGTGATGGCTGTCATCTGGAAATAGAGCGGCATGGCCATCTGAATAGCATCAATCCATGTCCACCAGCCATAGAGCACATTGTTGGCTTTAGGATTGTAGGTTTTCATCTGCAGGTCGAGATTCTCTCTCACCTTACTGATCTTCTCATCGCCTCCAACCTGCAGATAGCGCATCAGGTAGGTCTGACCGCAACACTGGTCGTCGGCATTGCACGTGGTCACACCATAGCGGGGAGTCCACTGATGGGACGCTGCCCAGCGGTCGGTATAGTCGGCATAGCGCGCATCGGGATCTATCTCGTAGAGCGCCATCAGTCCTTCATAATATACGGCACGGGTCCATAGATTGCTCGTGCGGCTGCGTTTCACCATAGTAGGCAACGTCGGGTCGGCATAGCGTCCCATGAAATAGTTGTTGACGCGACGCAAAACCTGCATTGTTTCTGCTTTTTCGCAGGTACGGGACTGTGCGGCAGTCAGTGCCAGGAAGACACAGACCACCCCTGTGATCCATCGTTTCATTCTCATGTTAAATTGGTTTTATCAGTAGTTTTGTTTGTTTTCAAGGTTCAAAGGTACGACATTATAATCGAAATACAAAATTTTATTTCCTATATTGTTTGTCATTTCGGAATTTCTCCGTATCTTTGTCGAAACAAACGATAACAGTATATAATATGATAGACGTTAAGCAGACATTATCCGCAGCCGAAGAGCGCATGGAGATGGCAACCATGTTTCTAGAAGAAGAACTGAGCCGCGTGCGTGCCGGTCGCGCCAACGTCGCCATCCTCGATGGCGTGCGTGTAGAATCCTATGGTTCGAAAGTACCCTTGAACCAAGTAGCTAACATCTCTACACCCGATGCCCGCACCATAGCTATCAAGCCTTGGGACAAAAAGCAGATTCGCGAAATAGAGAAAGCCATCATGGACTCGGATGTGGGCATCACACCAGAGAACAACGGTGAAATCATCCGTCTGGGTATCCCACAGCCTACCGAAGAGCGTCGTCGCGACTTGGTGAAGCAGTGTAACAAGATTGCTGAAAGAGCCAAGGTGGAAGTGCGCAACGTGCGTGCCGACATCAAAGACAAACTGAAAAAGGCTATCAAAGACGGACTCTCAGAAGACCTGGAGAAGGATGCCGAGAACGACTTGCAGAAATTGCACGACAAGTTCATCAAAAAGCTCGACGACTTGATGGAGGCCAAGAACAAGGAAATCATGACAGTATAAGCCCGTGAAAGGACTCGTCATAAAAAACACCGGCAGTTGGTACACCGTTCTTACGGACGATGGACCAACTGTTGACTGTAAAATCAAAGGGAATTTCCGACTACGGGGGATTCGCTCCACCAATCCGGTGGCGGTGGGTGACCGCGTGGAAATCATCACCAATCAGGAAGGCACTGCCTTCATCACCGAGATTGAAGACCGACGCAACTATATCATCCGCAAGTCTATCAATCTCTCCAAACAAAGCCACATCCTCGCTGCCAATGTGGATCAGGCTCTACTGGTCATTACCGTGGCACGACCGGAGACAAGCACTACCTTCATCGACCGTTTCCTGGCTTCGGCAGAGGCCTATCGGGTGCCTGTGATATTGACATTCAACAAGACCGACACCTTGGCTGACGATGAACTGCATTACCAGCAGATGATGATCAGCCTCTATGAAACTGTGGGCTATGAGTGTCATGCCATTTCGGCTGCAACAGGTGACGGGGTAGCTGCACTAACCGAAAAGCTCACTGGAAAGATTACCCTGCTCAGCGGCAACAGCGGCGTAGGAAAATCAACCCTCATCAACTGCATCCTTCCGGATGTCAATCTGCGCACAGCAGAAATCAGCGATGCACACAACACGGGTATGCACACCACTACCTTCAGCGAGATGCTCCGTCTGCCCGATCAGAGCGGTTGGCTTATCGACACACCGGGCATCAAAGGGTTCGGCACCTTCGACATGGAGCGCAAAGAGCTCACCAGTTATTTCAAAGAAATCTTCGAGTACTCCAAACAGTGTCGATTCAGCGACTGCACACATACCCATGAGCCGGGATGTGCCGTTATCAAGGCGGTAGAGGATCACTACATTGCGCAAAGCCGTTATCAGAGTTATCTCTCTATGCTTGACGATAAGGATGAGAATCGCTATCGCGAAGCCTTCTGACTCCACTCGCTTACAGACAAACACCAGATGACACCTATCGAAGCACGATATTCCAATGGAGTGTCGTGTTTTTAAGGTTTTAGAGTACTGACTAACGACTTGGTTCTTTGGGATGAAGCAGGCATGCATACCCCAAAAAGCATCAGTCGCTGCAACCCAGAGGCTACAGCGACTGACGGTATATTGAAATATCACATTTTACTCACCTATTGTAATGGTGTATTGTGACATGAATGAAGCACCGGGCTGCAGATGGTTCATTAAGACTTTGTCCTTAAATTCACCTTCCCATCCGCGTGGGTCACCCAATCCATACCATGGTTCAAGACATACAAACGGGGCTTTTTTCTGATAGGGACTCCAGAAAGCCATCACTGGACATTTGTAGTCGAGCGTTACAGCAGGACGACCGTCGGTGTCGAGCAAAGACACACTATGGGTCTGGCAACGATGGAACTTAACGGAGTCGTCCTTGAAATATTCATCGTTGAAACGAATCACACCTTGATCGGTCTCTGCAGGAATCTCTGTCATCTCATGACTACCATCGGCAAAACTCTTCAGATTGGTCATCGGCTGAGCGTTGTCCAATACAAGGGTACCTTTCAGTTCGTCGCCTTTCTTCATGCCTGGCACATTGAAAGCTGGATGACCGCCAATCTGGAAATGGATCTCCTGGGTGTCAGTATTCTCCACATGCCAAGTCACAACAACCTTGTTGCCATCAAGACGATAGCTGATGGCGAGATTGAAATGATAGGGATAGACCTTCAGGGTCTCTTCACTGTCATGAAGGGCATACGTCACGCGGTCTTTGGATTGTCTCACCAGCGTAAACTCGGTATCACGGGCAAATCCATGACGTGGCAAATGATATTGCTTGCCATCAACGGTATAGGTATCGTTGTTGACGCTGCAAACAATAGGAAACAGTATGGGTGAATGTCTCGGCCAGAAATCAGGATCTGCCTGCCAGAGGTATTCTCTTCCGTTGTTGTCTGTGATGCTTTGGAGTTCGGCTCCCAGCGGTGCCACCTTGATGGCTATCCGTTCGTTTTTAAGTTCTACCATATTGTTGTTATTTGTTTTAGATATGTTTCATTATTCGTTTGGAATGACGAAAGTAGCAAAAACTTTTGATATTGACAAACTTTCTGTAAGTCTTTTAGTGTAAATTAACGAAACAACAACCGCAACGTAGGATGTCACAAAGGACAATCTCTACACTGCGGTTGTAACCGATAACCGATGGTTCGGCGGGAAGATTCCGCTATCAGAACTGTTCGAGCAATCGGATTCGTTCTTCGGTGCTGGGGTGTGTGGCAAAGAGGCCGTTAATCATACTCATCACACTCTGTGCGTGACGACGGGGATGGATAATGAAGAGTTGGGCTACATCTTCACGCTCCACACGTCCGAGGCCTGGATTATTGGAAATTTTACGCAAGGCGGAAGCCAAGGCCAGGGGATTCTGGCACAGTTCGGCACCACCGGCATCTGCCATAAACTCACGTTTGCGCGAAATGGCAAAACGGGTCAGCAGTACAAAGACATAGGCAATGGCTGAGCAAAGCAGGCCGATGAGCAGCACGATGATGACGGAGAGTCCGCTGTTCTTATTGTCGTCGTCACTACTTACATGACGGTTGCCGCCGCCAAACCAGAATATGTTTTGTATGACATGCATCACCATGCTCATCACAGCCGATACTATACCTACGAAGATGATGCTCGTGATAAGCAAGCGGGTATCATGGTTGCGGATATGGGTCAGTTCGTGACCTATCACACCAGCCAGTTCCTCGTCGTTGAGTACCTTCAGCAGTCCGGTGGTGACGGTGACCGTATAGCTCTTGCGGTCGATACCGCTGGCAAAGGCATTGAGCTGCGGATCGTCAACCACACACACTTTTGGCATGTCCATACCTCCTGCAATACAGAGGTTTTCCACAATATTATATACCCGCGGATTCTCCCTGCGCTCTAAAGGGCGTGCGCCTGTGGCTTGTCTGACCATGGACGAGTTGAAGCAATAGGCAATGAGAAACCATACGGCCACACCGCCAATGACCCAAGGAATGGTTTGTAGGAAATAGTCGTTGACTACTGCTGCATCGAAGACATTGACCATATTGCCATATTCGTCATAATAATATGTGCCGAAATAGCTGACCAATGCCAGAAAGATCCATACCATCCCTAAAAGAATGGCGGGAAACAGCAAGAGCAACAAGAGGGTATAAAAATTGTTGCGCTGGATTTGTGTCTGAATACCAACGTATCTCATCGTTCTCACTTAGAATTTGATTTCGGGAGCTTTCTCAAACTGCGCACGCTGTTCCTGGGGTACTTCAAACATGGGTTCAGCATGGAAGCCAAACATGCCGGCGATGATATTGCCTGGGAATGTCTGTACGGCATTGTTGAGTTCACGAGTGGCTGAGTTGAAATAACGGCGTGATGCTGCAAGTTTGTTCTCGATATCCGAAATCTCACCTTGCAGTTGCAGGAAGTTCTGATTGGCCTTAAGGTCAGGATAAGCCTCAAGGGAAACTTTCAAACCTGACAAAGCGGCAGAGAGCTGGTTGTCTGCCTGTACCTTGTCGTTGATGGTCTGTGCGCCCATGGCAACAGAACGGGCTTCGGTTACACGCTGCAGGAGTTCCTTCTCGTGGGTTGCATATCCCTTAACCGTTGCCACGAGTTGCGGTATGAGGTCAAATCGTTGTTTGAGTTGTACATCGATATTGGCAAAGGCGTTGATACGGTTGTTACGCAGTTTCACGAGATTGTTGTAGAAGAAGATAAGAATCAATGCAATTCCTACCACTGCCAAGATAATAACAAGTGTTGTACTCATAGTTTTTTCTATTAATCTATTAAATGAATATAATTCTTTTCTATTATAGACATCAAAGATACTGCCAAAGTTGCAGATTGACAAAAAAATTAAGCTTTGTTTACATCTTTACTGATAATTTATAGGAGATACAGCAAATTTATATAGGAGAAAGATGGGAGGTACATGGGACCTTCGTATTCCAAAGAGAGAAAACGGAAAAATCCGACTGGCAGTTTCCTTTACGAGGAGAAATCTGTCAATCGGATTCTGTAGAGTGACTTTAAATAATAGTCTAATTCATCTGGCGCAACACTTTCTCATAATAGTTTTGAGTGGCTCGCTTCGAGTAGTTGTGACCTCCATTCCATGCACGAATGGCATACTCCACGTTGTTTGCCTTGTTGTAGAACGACTGTATGAGAAGAAACATCTCTTTCGATTTCTTTGCATTGAATCGGTCGTTCATTGTGTAGCGCTTTTTGCTCTGCCTCATCTGCAGGATGCGATTGCATTCCTTAACGCAGATAGGTGTAATCTGCATGATGCCGCACGACTTACCACTTACGGCTTTAGGATTACCTTGACTTTCTACCTGAATAATCGCGCTGATAACAGGAGTCCAGTCAAACGAGCGTTCATTGTTCTTCGTTCCTGCCGAAGCATTGATGGAACAGGCCATCATGATGGCCAATGTAATCAATACATTTCTAGCAATCTTTGTCATAAATAATCCTGTTAAGCATGACCGTCTCACCACGAGACATTCAACCGTCACACTATTGTTAACGGGCACAAAGGTACGACTATTTTTTGGAACTACCAAACTTTACTCCGAAATGAGACGTTGATTATCAATTAATTAACATAAATCAACTGCTATTCACAGATGGAAATGCATAAAAAAAGGGGGCTTTCGCCCCCAATTATGCATGTTAACAAATCATCAATTATCCTGCTGAAAGAGTGGATCTTCTGGCATCACCATGATGGGTTTCTGATTATAGTCTTTCAGGAGTTTCTCGCTCACATATTTCTTATTGACTACGAGTCGGAACATGTATTCGCGGAACCATCTGTCGGTCATAATGAGGCATCCTTTCTGTCCCCAATCACCTCCCCAGGAGTTTTCAACTTTCCACTTTGTGGCCTTTCCGTTGGCATCAAGATCCACGGCAGTAAGTGTCATGGCATGGGTAGAGCCACTGTCGAATGTGGAAATGCGCTGGGCTTTGTCCATGGTGAATGAAGTACCGAAGAGAGAGGCATAGTCGAAATTCTCTGTATCGGCATAGCCACGTTTGCGGTCAAGTTGCTTGCCTACATCATAGCTGGAATAGAGCTTACGACCGTCTTTGAGCGATGCTACAGCGAGCTGTTCTATCTCATCCATAGGCAAGTTGAGGTACTTCCAGTTGTGCCCATCATAGGTATGGCGGTCGTATTCCACCTCATAGGTCTTATAATAAGGACGACGCGGATCGTTCATCACCATGATAAAAGTGCCATTGATAGGTCCACCAACCACTTCCTCTGCGAATGTCTTTGGAGTATAGTGTTTAACAGGAGTCTTTGCTCGTCCGTCCTTGCCTTTGAAAGCATAGTCAAACTCCTTGACGGGTTCACCAAGTGTAAGGGCAAGGATATTGTAGATTTCAGAAAGGGCGGTTACCTTAGCTTTCTGCACATCGGCTGTTTTCTTGCCATCTGCTACCATCTGGCGCAGTTTCAAACCATGTTCACGCAGTTTGGACTTGACGATAGAGGCCATCTTTGCCGTATTTTCTGCCGAGAAGCTTTCAGGTTGAACACTACTGGGCACAAGGCCGTACTTTTCTACCAAGTCTGCCACACCACAGAATGTTCCTCCGTCATTGATAGGACTTTGGAAGAAGAACTGCACGCGCTGGTCTTCAAATGGTTTCTTCGCATGATCTATCACGCCTTGAAGCATCAAGTTTGCCTTTTCAAGCTGGTCGTAGAAGAACAGATAGTTTTGCGAGAGCGAAACGGTCAACGAGTCTGTGCGTTTGGCAAAATTGCCACGCAGCACATTGAATCCGCTAAACATCCAACATCTTCCACTTGACTTTTGATTGGTGATAGACTGACTGGGTGTCTCCACACTAAAATAGGTATCGAAGGCTCCTGCATTGGCTTTGTTGACAGCCAAGCCGTCGATAGAATTGACAGCTACTGCATTTTGCAGCGCACGACTGGCAGGATTTGCCTGATGTTGCTTTTCAAATTGCTGCATCATCTGCGGAGAGATACCACCGGCATTTTGCGCCTCGGCATTGATGACGAGTAACATGGCTGCGGTTGTTGCCATTGCTGATTTGACGAAGTGTCGAGTAGTTATTTTCATTTGTGTCTTGCTTTTTTGGTTATTGATTTCTTTTTTTGCGTAGTAGTATTCTTCTTTTTGGTTTGCACAGTATTTTTCTTGTTTGTGGAAACAACAGCTTGGGGCTTATAATACTTCATAGCCTCAGGCATCCAGGCCTGTATCTGTGCTATACGTGTGGCATCGGTAGGGTGAGTGCTGAGCCATGATTTCGAGCCTCCACCAGTAGCTTGCGACATGCGTTTCCAAAAATCCACAGCTTTCTGTGGATCATAGCCTGCCATGGCTGCAAAGATAATACCGAGATGGTCGGCCTCACTCTCGTGGTTGCGCGAATATTTCGCACTTGCTCCCTTGGCTCCAAGTCCGAAAACCGTTCCGGCTATATTCTGCAGTCCGCTACTGGCACCTGCACCTTGCATCAAAACGCTGAGGGCTTGTGCGCCATATTGTTGTCTGATGAGCGTACTCATCTGCTCGGCAGAGTGCTTGGCCACCGCATGGGCTATTTCATGTCCGAGAACTATCGCAAGCGAAGTCTCGTCTTGAGTGACAGGCAACAGTCCTTCATAGACCACAATCTTACCACCGGGCATACAGAAAGCATTAACCTGCTTGTCTTGTACGAGATTGAACTCCCACTTGTAGTTGGCAACCTCACTGGAAAGGCCGTTGGCGTTGAGATAAGCCACAACGGCATTTGCAAGGTTCTGCCCCACTCGCTTCACCATGTTGGTATTTGCCACATTCGTGGAAGGTTTGGCGGTTTTCATGTATTCCGCATACTGTTGATTACTGAGGCTGAGCACTTTTTCGTCGCTCACCATCATGTGTTGTTTTCGTCCTGTGATAGGTACCGTCGTGGTGGTTCCACAACTGGCCAGTACGGCTACGGCAACTATCAAAACAATCAATTTAGCTTTATTCATTTTTTGTATTCTTAGTATCTTCTTTCTTATAGACATTAAATTGATATCAAATGCAAAGATACTACTTTTTTTGTACTTTAGCTATTTACAAAGGAAAAACATCATAATATTTACATAAAAAGCACTTCAAAAACCATTATTATACTACTAAAACAGCACGATCCCTACGGGGAAATATTACAGCGTATCAAAAACGCATAAATACGCATACCTATAAAATAAAATAGGGAATGAGACCGTATTTGTTGCATGATTCAGAAAAAAGCTGTACCTTTGTGCTGAAATTCAGAAAACTATTATGGGAAAGATTATTCTGACGGGCGACCGTCCTACAGGAAAACTGCACTTAGGCCATTACATTGGCTCGCTGCGCAGACGTGTTGAACTGCAAAATGCCGGAGGCTACGACAAGATGTTCGTATTCATGGCAGATGTTCAGGCACTGACAGACAATGCTGACAATCCAGAGAAAATCAGACAAAATATCATCGAGGTGGCCCTTGACTACCTTTCAGCAGGACTCGACCCTGAGAAATGCACCTTGTTTATCCAAAGTCAAATACCAGAACTGGCAGAATTGACCACCTACCTGATGAATCTCATCAGCGTAAGTCGCGTGCAGCGCAACCCAACTGTGAAGACAGAAATCAAGATGCGCAACTTCGAGGCAAACATTCCCCTCGGATTCTTCTGCTATCCTGTCAGCCAAGCAGCAGATATCACGCTCTTCAAAGCTACTACCGTTCCTGCCGGAGAAGACCAGGAACCCATGTTGGAAGTGACTCGCGAATTGGTGCGTCGCTTCAACCAGACTTATGCACCGGTACTGGTAGAACCAGAAATCATGTTGCCCGAAAACGCAACAGCACGTCGTCTGCCCGGCACCGATGGTAAAGAGAAAATGTCGAAATCACTTGGAAACTGCATCTACCTCAGCGACTCTGCTGCTGATGTATGGAAGAAGGTGAAGAAGATGTCTAACGGAGAGCCACGTATGAGCTTGGACGAACCGGGACATCTTGAAGGAAATGCTGTTTTCACCTACCTCGAAGCTTTCAGTAGCGATGAAGACTTTGCTGAGTTCTGGCCAGAATTTAAGACTCTTGAAGAACTCAAGGCACAATATGTGAAAGGTGGTATCGGCGACGGAACAACCAAAAAGTTCCTCAACAATGTGCTCAATAAATTTATGGAGCCCATCCGCCAACGTCGTCATGAATTCGAGCAGGATATTCCTGAGATCTACAATATTCTGAAAAAGGGTACTGAGAAGGCGCGCGAGACAGCAGCTCAGACCATGTGTGAGGTACGTTCTGCCATGCAGATCAACTACTTCGACGATACCGAACTCATCCGTCAGCAGTCAGAACGTTTCAAGGGTTAAGGACTCTGATAGGCCGAGACTATAGCCGACACAAAACAGACACCAAAGAGATTATAATACAGCAACATAAAAAACGATTGGGTTATGGCAGATTACATCATGAACAACGTATGGCAGGTATGGGCCATCGCGGCCGTTATTTGTCTCATACTCGAATTATCGTCTGGTGATTTCTTTATCATCTGTTTCTCCATAGGAGCTGTGGCGTCGGCTATCGGAGCTGCAATAGGATTGAACATCTATTGGCAATTGGCAATCTTTGCAGCAGTAGCGTTGGCCAGCATCTTCTTTGTGCGCCCGATAGCATTACGCTATCTGCACAAGAACGAGCCCAACCGTCCTAGCAATGCCGATGCACTTATCGGACGAATAGGACGTGTCACAGAAACCATCAAGACGGGAGGCTACGGAAGAGTTGCCATTGACGGTGATGTATGGAAAGCTGTCAGCAATAGCGCCACCGACATCACAGCAGGATCTACCGTAAAGGTTACGGATCGGAAAAGCACCATCATCCAAGTGGAATCAACAACAAGTATAAACGAATAAAACCAAGACATTATGGAAGCATCTTTTTTCACCTATGTGCTCATCGCCATCATCATCTGCGTAGTAGTCTTCGCCAAGATGGCGCTGGTTATCATTCCACAGTCGGAAACAAAAATCATCGAACGTCTCGGTCGTTACTATGCGACACTCAAACCAGGCATCAACGTTATCATACCATTCATTGACCGTGCCAAAGCCATCGTCGTGCTGACACGTGGTCGCTATGCCTACTCTGACAATATTGACCTCCGTGAACAGGTTTATGATTTCCCATCACAGAACGTAATTACGAAAGATAACATCCAGATGGAGATCAACGCGCTACTCTACTTCCAGATTGTTGATCCCTTCAAGGCTGTCTATGAAATATCAAACCTGCCCAACGCTATCGAGAAACTCACACAGACCACACTCCGTAATATCATTGGTGAACTGGAACTGGACGAGACACTCACCTCACGCGACACAATCAATACCAAGCTTCGCGCCGTACTCGACGATGCCACCGACAAATGGGGTGTAAAAGTCAATCGCGTAGAACTCCAAGACATCACACCACCAACAAGTGTGCTCAATGCCATGGAGAAACAGATGCAGGCAGAACGAAACAAACGTGCACAGATTCTGACTTCAGAGGGTGAAAAAGCTGCGGAGATTCTTGCATCAGAAGGTGAGAAAACCGCTATGGTGAACCGTGCCGAAGCACAGAAGCAGCAAGCCATTCTCCATGCAGAAGGTGAAGCACAGGCACGCATCCGCAAAGCAGAAGCAGAAGCAAAGGCCATCGAACTTATCACCGAAGCCGTAGGAAAGAGCACTAACCCTGCCAACTATCTGTTGGCACAGAAATATATCCAAATGATGCAAGAGTTGGCAAATGGCGACAAGACCAAGACTGTCTATCTGCCATACGAAGCCACAAATCTCCTGGGAAGCATAGGAGGTATAAAGGACTTGTTTAAGACCACAGAATAACCAACACCTTAATATAATATATAGATCAAAAACAAACAACCCTATAAAAGAGATATGAAGAAACAACTCAAAAAGGTACTCGTGCTCGGTTCGGGTGCCCTGAAAATCGGACAAGCCGGAGAGTTCGACTACTCAGGCTCACAGGCACTCAAAGCCCTGCGCGAAGAAGGTATATCATCGGTTCTGGTAAATCCAAACATTGCCACTATCCAAACCTCGGAAGGCGTTGCCGACAAAGTGTATTTTCAACCCGTCAATACGTATTTCGTAACAGAAATCATCAAGAAAGAACGTCCTGATGGCATCCTGTTGGCATTCGGCGGTCAGACAGCCCTCAACTGCGGTACCGAACTCTATCTGTCTGGTGTTCTTAAAGAATATGGTGTAGAAGTGCTCGGCACAAGCGTAGAAGCCATTATGAACACCGAAGACCGCGACCTCTTCGTCAAGAAACTGGCAGAGATTGACATGAAGGTACCCGTGAGCCACGCTGTAGAAAACATGGACGATGCGCTCAAGGCAGCCCATAATATCGGATTCCCCGTAATGGTACGTTCTGCCTACGCATTAGGCGGACTGGGCAGTGGTATCTGCCCTGACGAGAAAACATTCATATCTCTGGCAGAAAGCGCATTCACCTTCGCACCACAGATTCTCGTAGAAGAGAGTTTGAAAGGATGGAAGGAAATTGAGTTCGAGTGCATCCGCGATGCCAACGACCACTGTTTCACTGTAGCTTCAATGGAAAACTTCGACCCTCTGGGCATCCATACTGGTGAATCTATCGTAGTGGCTCCTACCTGCTCATTGACCGAGCAACAGGTGAAGATGTTGCAGGATATCACTACTAAATGTGTACGCCACTTGAATATCGTAGGTGAGTGTAACATCCAGTTTGCCTTCAATGCAGAAACTAACGACTACCGCATCATTGAAATCAATGCACGTCTGAGCCGTTCATCTGCACTTGCTTCAAAAGCAACGGGCTATCCCCTAGCCTTCGTAGCTGCCAAGATTGCTTTGGGCTACACGCTCGATCAGATTGGCGAGATGGGAACAACATCATCAGCATACGTGGCTCCAAGCCTCGACTATATGATTTGTAAGATTCCACGCTGGGACCTTACAAAATTTGCTGGCGTATCACGCCACCTCGGTTCATCCATGAAGTCGGTCGGTGAGATTATGAGCATCGGACGTTCATTTGAAGAGATGATCCAAAAGGGACTCCGCATGATTGGACAGGGTATGCACGGATTTGTAGGCAATGACCACACACGCTTCGATGACCTCGACGATGCATTGGCAAACCCAACAGACCTCCGTATCTTTGCCATCGCACAGGCCATGGAAGAAGGATATACTATCAAGCGTATCGAGGAATTGACCAAGATTGACGTATGGTTCCTTGAACGATTGAAGCATATTGTTGACCTGAAACATCAGTTGATGGAATACAATGCCGTAGAAGACGTACCCGCCACCCTTATGCTTGAAGTGAAACAGGCAGGATTCTCAGACTTTCAGATTGCACGTTTCGTACTCAAGCCACAGAGTGGCAATATGGAGAAGGAAAACCTCAAAGTACGTGAGATCCGCAAACAGATGGGTATCATGCCTTCGGTAAAACGCATCCCTACTGTAGCATCTGAACATCCAGAACTGACCAACTACTTGTATTTCACCTATACACACACACCAGCATTTGCTACCCCCGACGGCAAAGCATACAAGACCGCACACGACATCAGCTATTATAAGAACGAGAAATCTGTAATCGTTCTCGGTTCTGGCGCCTATCGCATCGGTTCAAGCGTAGAGTTCGACTGGTGTTCGGTTAATGCAATCAACACTGCACGCAAACTCGGCTACAAGTCGATCATGATCAACTACAACCCCGAAACCGTATCGACCGACTACGACATGTGTGACCGCCTCTATTTCGACGAACTGTCGTTAGAGCGTGTTCTTGACGTCATCGATCTTGAAATGCCACGCGGTGTCATCGTCTCTGTAGGTGGACAGATTCCAAACAACTTGGCAATGAAGCTCTACCGTCAGGGTGTTCCTGTATTGGGCACCTCTCCAGTTGATATTGACCGTGCCGAGAACCGTGACAAGTTCTCTGCCATGCTCGATAAATTAGGAATTGACCAGCCACGTTGGCGCGCTCTGACTTCGTTCGACGATATCAAGGAGTTTGTAGATGAAGTTGGTTATCCCGTACTGGTACGTCCATCCTATGTACTCTCAGGTGCAGCCATGAACGTATGTTACGACGATGAAGAATTGCATCGTTTCTTGAATATGGCAACCGAAGTATCCAAGGAGTTCCCCGTAGTGGTAAGCCAGTTCATGCAGGAAACCAAAGAGATTGAGTTTGATGCTGTTGCCGACAAGGGTGAGGTTATTGAATATGCCATCTCTGAGCATGTGGAATATGCCGGTGTCCACTCTGGTGACGCAACCATGGTATTCCCCGCACAGCATATCTATTTCTCAACTATCCGCCAGATTAAGAAGATTTCCCGCAAGATTGCACAGGAACTCAACATCAGCGGACCATTCAACATCCAGTTCCTTGCCAAGAACCGTGAGGTGAAGGTTATCGAATGTAACCTGCGTGCATCACGCTCATTCCCCTTCGTATCGAAGATTCTGAAGCGCAACTTCATCGATACAGCAACCAAGATTATGCTTGATGCTCCCTATTCTCGTCCAGCCAAGAGCGAGTTCGACATCGACCACATCGGTGTCAAGGCATCACAGTTCTCATTTGCCCGTCTGCAGAATGCCGATCCCGTACTCGGTGTTGATATGAGCTCTACCGGTGAGGTAGGCTGTCTGGGCGATGACCTCAACGAGGCTTTGCTCAACGCACTCATCGCCACTGGCTACCGTCTTCCCAAGAAGAGCGTTCTCATCTCTTCAGGAGCCGCAAAGGGTAAGGTTTCATTGCTCGAACCAGCCAAGCAACTCGTCAAGAAGGGTTACGAGGTATATGCCACACCAGGCACAGCCAAGTTCTTTAATGAGAATGGTGTGAAAGCCACTGCCGTCAACTGGCCCGATGAGGAAGGCGACAACAATATCATGCAGATGATTGCTGACCACAAATTCGACTTGATTGTCAACGTTCCCAAGAACCACACCAAGCGCGAATTGACCAATGGTTATCGCATTCGTCGCGGCGCCATCGACCACAACATCCCCTTGATGACCAATGTGCGTTTGGCAAAAGCCTTCATTGAAGCCTTCACTGCCCTCCGACTTGAAGACATCAAGATCAAGAGTTGGCAGGAATACAATGCTTAATAACAAATATGATTAGATATTATCTCATACTCCTGTGCATGTTGTTCACAATAGGGCTTCATGCACAGGAGTCTCCTAATTCACGTCAAGCGCGGCGTATGTTCAACGAGGCCTATCAAAAGGTTTATGGTCCTCAAGGTTCACGTTTAAGCTATAGTGTCAATATCATAGGCATCTACAAAGCCCAAGGAACTATCTGGACCAAAGGGAAAAGCAGTAAATTTGTAGAAGACCGCTACACAGCATGGAACGACCAAATCACCTACACCCGTGTAGATCGGAAGAAGAGAACCGTTACCATCTATCGTTCTGACGATGAATCACGCGATAAATATGCCTCAAAATTCACATTCAAGCCCGACAACTACAACTACCATATTGCTAACGACAAGCGTGGTTATGTCATCACACTAAAGGCAAAAAAGGGCGTTAAGGGCATTAAAGAGGCTGATGTACTGCTCGACCACCACACACGAAATCCCATCAGCATCCGTGTGAAGGTAGGCTTTTTCCACACTACAATAAAAATAACCAATTTCAAAATGGGTGGTATCAGCGATCAAGCATTTGTATTCCCCCGTCACCAATACAGCAATTACGGAATTATCGACAACAGATAAGACAATGGAGAAAAAAGGATTGGTACTTGAAGGCGGTGCAATGCGCGGACTATGGACTGCTGGCGTCATCGATGTGATGATGGAAGCAGGCATTAAGCCCGACGGTATCATCGGCGTATCTGCAGGCGCAGCATTCGGTTGCAACTATAAGTCACAGCAACCAGGACGCGCCATCCGTTATAACAAACGATTCGCCAAAGACAGGCGCTACAGCGGTTGGCATTCACTCTTCCGCTCTGGCGACTATTTCAATGCCGAATTTGCCTACCATATCGTTCCCCACGACTACGACATCTTCGATTCAGAGACATTCGCCAACAATCCCATTGAGTTTACTGTGGTCTGCACAGATGTAACAACAGGAAAAGCAGTCTATCATCAATTAGACCATATTGATTATGAAACATTGGAGTGGATACGTGCCTCTGCCTCCATGCCTATGGTTTCAAGAGTTGTTTCTATCGGCAATCACCAACTGCTCGACGGTGGTGTCAGCGACTCCATTCCTTTGGCCTATTACGAGAGTCAGGGTTATAAACGTAACATCGTCATCCTAACCCAACCAGCAGGCTATCGCAAGTCTCATAACGCTCTGATGCCTCTCATGCGTTTGGCACTCCGTCATTATCCCAATATGATAGAAGCCATGGATCAGCGCCATCTGATGTATAACTGTCAATTGGACTATGTGACACAAGCAGAAAAGGAAGGTCGATGCCTTGTCATTCGTCCGGAAGGCAAGATTCCCATTGGCCATCTCTGCCATGACCCCAAACGCATGCAACTGGTTTATGAACTGGGACGCGAAGTAGGTTACAAGCAGTTGGATGCCATCAAGGAATATTACCGTTAAATACCCCTCTGCATCAATACGCACTATACAGACGATTACAATTAGTGTATAGCGCAATCAGAATAAAAGAATATCAATTAGAAGGAAACAGTAGAATATGAGAATCGACATTATCAGTGTATTACCCGAAATGATTGAGGGCTTTGTTCACGAAAGCATTCTTGCACGTGCCGAAAAGAAAGGGCTGGCGGAAATCCGCCTGCACAACCTGCGTGACTACACGCTCGACAAATGGCGTCGTGTGGATGACTATCCGTATGGCGGTTCTGCCGGAATGGTCATGCAGTGTGAGCCTATTGACCGATGTATTACTGCCCTGAAGGCTGAGCGTGATTACGACGAGGTGATATTTACCTCACCCGATGGTGAGCAGTTCAATCAACATATTGCCAACGACCTATCATTGAAAGGCAACCTTATCATCCTCTGCGGTCACTATAAAGGTATTGACCAGCGCGTTCGCGACCATCTCATCACAAGGGAAATATCTGTTGGCGATTACGTGCTGACAGGAGGCGAACTGGCAGCTGCCATCATTGCCGATGCTGTTGTACGTGTAGTGCCTGGCGTGATTGGTGACGAACAGAGTGCTCTGTCTGACTGTTTTCAGGATGATCTATTGGCAGCCCCAATCTATACTCGCCCTGCCGACTATAAAGGTTGGAAAGTACCAGAGATTCTGCTTAGCGGTAACGAGGCCAAAATCAAAGAATGGGAATTGGAACAGGCCTTAGAACGCACACGCCGTCTCCGCCCCGACCTATTGGGCGAATAATCCAAACAGCCCCTACAAAATAATTTCCATCTGATTTTGCAATCAACAAGATGCAAAGTCAGATGGAATTGTTATACTCCAGTCAATTGTTCCTGATTGACAAAGCGTTCACCAAGCATAAAGCCCTCCTCATAGAGCCGTTCCAGTTTTTCCACATCACGTGTTACTCTTCCCACCTCCATGGGTCGTTCTGGACGTATGACCATGATCTCTCCCCAATCCTCCATACGTTCGATAAGTTCCAACTGGCGATTGTATTCCGCAACACGACGACTCAATGCCACACGCAGTCTGGGATAACGAGAATACACAAAACGCGGCACCTTCAAATCAGGTTCCGACGAGCGATAGCCACGGTTTCTCGTCAATATCACCACATGTTCAGTATGTCCAGTATCCATGGAACGCACAACCGGAATACTATCTACAATACCTCCGTCAAGCATCGGTATTCCATCAACCTTAGTAATCTGTGCCACAAAAGGCAAAGAAGAACTCGCCTTGACAATCTGTGTAAGACGCTGGTGGTCGTAACGCTCGGAGAGATATTCCGCCCTTCCCGTCAAACAATTTGTGGTGACGGCTTCAAACACAGCTGGATTATGTTCATAGGTATCATAATCGTAAGGCACAATCTCATTTGGAAAACGATCATAAAGAATGTTTGCATCGAATATCGTACCATCTTTGATGAGTTTCTTAAGCGAAATATAATCATATTTCTTCAACATATCAATATTGGAGTAACGTGCCCTTCGTGCTTGATGGCTCATATACGACAATCCATTACAGGCACCCGCCGATACTGCCACAACATATGGAAACCATATCTCATGTTTCATAAAGGCATCAAGAACACCCGAAGTGAATACGCCACGCATTCCTCCACCTTCCAATACCAATCCTGTTTTAGCGGTTATTTTCATATTTCTCTCCCGTTATCGTTGTTCATACAATCTTATTTCGGCTGCAAAAGTAGTATTTTTTGAGTTAACAGACAAATCACAACTATAAAAACATTGAAAAATGGCATATCTATCGATTATTTTTCGTAACTTTGCGCATACTGAAAACCAATTTCTATAAGATATGAAAAAGATTCTCGTTTCTCTCTGCCTAACACTGGCAACAATGACCGTCAGCGCCAAGACTTATTCCGTCAGTTCGCCCAACGGACTGATTACCGTCAATGTGTGCACCGACAACCAACTACAATGGGATATCCGAAAGGATAATACCGTCATACTGCAACCATCCGCAATCGGACTGAAAACCGACATCATGGATTTCGGACAGAACGTCAAGGTAAAGAAGACTCGTTCGTCAAACGTGAGGAAGTCTTCCGGCAACTATGGCCTACTGCAAATGGTATGCAATGGTCTGATTGTCGAGTTTCGTGTGTTCAATGATGCAGCAGCCTATCGCATCGTCCCCACCAAACCCTTGGCAAAGGTAGTCAACGAGACCGCAGAATTTCGTTTCGCTGCAGACTATGAAGCATTCATCCCTTACGTCAACGACAATCGTGCAGGAGAGCGCTGGTGCTACTCGTTTGAGTCATACTACGACCGTCAGCGTCTCTCTCAGATGTTTGCAGACTCACTTGCTATCACTCCCACAGCCATCTGTCTCCCAGAAAAGCGCAAAGCCGTTGTGATGGAGGCAGACGTAGAAAACTATCCCGGCATGTATCTCAAAAAAGGGAAAGGCAATAGTCTTCAGGCAGCATTTCCTCCCCTGCCATTAGAAGAGGAGATAGGCGGTTACAATCGTCTGAATCTTGTACCCACACAACGTGCAGAACATATTGCCGAAAACGTAAGTCGCCTGCCATGGCGCATCGTTGTGATCAGCGACTCAGACCGTGAACTATTGGGCAACGACATTGCACGCCGCCTTGGTCCTGTATGCCGCCTGACAGACACCTCATGGATTAAACCCGGGAAGGTAGCATGGGACTGGTGGAACAACACCAACCTGACAGGTGTCGATTTCCGTGCCGGCATCAATACGGAAACTTATAAATACTTCATCGACTTTGCCCGCAAGAACAAACTCGAATACATCATCATTGATGAAGGATGGAGTGATCCCGAAGACCTACTCCTCTTCTCTGACAAGATGGATATGGCAGGCATCATCGACTATGCCCGTCAACAGGGTGTCGGTGTCATTCTCTGGTCGTCATGGCGCAACCTCATTCAAAGAGGTCATGAAAAGATGGAAGAGATTATGAAACACTATGGTGATATGGGTGTGAAAGGCTTCAAGGTTGACTTCTTCGACCGTGACGACCAACGTGTCATCCAGTCTGTCTATGAAGTAGCCGCATGTGCAGCACGCCATCACCTTTTGCTCGACCTTCACGGCATGCGTCCTTTCGGCGTACAGATAGCATATCCCAATATCGTCAATTTCGAAGGAGTGAAAGGTCTGGAGAACTCGAAATGGGAACCACGTGTCGGTGACGGTCCACTCCACGACCAACCCATGTACGACGTCACCATCCCCTACCTCCGTGCATTGCCTGGTCCGTTTGACTATACTCCAGGCGCTATGGTCAATGCCGTTCGATCACAGTTCTTCGGCAACAACGACCATCCCATGAGTCAAGGCACCCGTGTTCATCAAATGGCTATGTACACCCTGTTTGACGCTCCACTCCAGATGTTGGCTGACAGTCCTTCAAAATACATGCAGAATCAAGAATGTACCGATTTCATTGCTGCCGTTCCTACCGTCTTCGACGAGACAGTCGCCCTGACCGGTGAGATGGGCGAATATGCTGTAGTTGCCCGTCGCAAAGGAAACACCTGGTATGTAGCAGCCATGACCAACTGGACAGCACGCCATCTGACTATAGACTGTTCGTTCCTTGGCGATCACCGCGCCACAGCCGACATCTTTGCCGATGGCATCAATGCTGATCGCGAAGCAACCGACTACCAGCATCAACGCATTGAAGTAGATGGCAAGAGCCGTCTGCCCATCTATATGGCTCCGGGTGGAGGATGGACCGCCATCATCCGCTGACATATAGCTATCATCAAGAGATAAGAGTTCGATGGAATCATTGCTTCCGCCGAACTCTTCTTTTTTGCAGTCCAAAGTAAAAGTGCTTCAACAATCACTACTGTCTTGCCTTGCCTTTGTCATCAAACAAATAAGGCAACATGCAACAATCATGACACTACTCGAAATAGCATAACAGTCACTTTTGTCCCGCCTTGACACTCTTTATCACCCTTTTAGACAAAAAACACGATGGATGACCTTCATAAGAAAAGCATCCATCGTGTTATATATTAATAAGGTGGGAATCAGCGGATGCGATCAGCTGCCCTAACCTTACGTTCATCGGAGAGAATACCCTGACGCGCCATAAAACAAAGTATAATGGCAATAGCAGGGAACACAGCAGCAATATTAACATGGAAATCTGCTGCATTAGGAGCCAGGAACTTGCTGAGCACAGCCAGTGCCACATACCATATCACATGGAGCATGATGTTAATCAGACAGAAGCTCGCCTGCAGAGTGCGCTGCGTATAGCGGAAGATGGTATAGACACTCAGTGATGCTGCCAACAGCATGACCATAAACAATGGCCACGGCAAGTAGCTGAGCGCTCCACTCGGAGTTGTCATCCACAAGCTATAGACACGGTGCAGAGTAAATCCATCGGCACTTACAGTAGCCAATGGGAAACACAATGCCAAGACGCTCATCACGGCAGCCAAGAAGAGAAAGATGGTCTGCTTACGCTGTATCATGACTGTATTAGTTCAGTTCTTCGCTATTCTGTTCGCGAGCAGGATCACGCCAGTAGATTTCGCCATCTACAAACTCCTGTGTAGCGAGCAGTGTAGGTTTCGGAAGTTTCTCGTAGTAGCGTGAGATTTCAATCTGCTCACGGTTTTCAAACACTTCCTCGAGTGAGTCGTTATATGAGGCAAACTCAGCCAGTTTCTTCGACAGGTCTTCTTTGATCTGAACGCTAATCTGGTTGGCACGCTTCGCGATGATAGCAACACTCTCATAAAGGTTTCCTGTCTCGTCACAGAGATCCATGATGTTACGGGTAACGGTGTTAACCGGTGCTTTTGATTTCTTGTAATCCATTGATATTTATCTTAAACTATTTTACGCTGTTAATACTATCTTACTGTTTATTGCTGATGGAACATCAATCGCCAGTGATCTTCTTGCACTTGGCAATATACTTGTTGGCACGAGATGCTTCTTTAGAATCGGGGTACTCATTGAGGAATCCATAACATTCATCCTCTGCATCGCGATAGCGCTCCAGTTTTTTCTCTTCAGAGGAATTTTCTGCGAGGTCAAACTTGCTACGCATGATAAGTACTGCAAACTCTTCGCGCAACTTGGTATAGGGGTATGTTTTCAACGCATTCTGCGCGGTAATGATACATGCTTCATAGTTACTCTCTGTATTGGCATTGATATTTCCGAAATATCCCCCGAGGTTGTAATACAGTTCAGCCGAGAGATACTCTTTCTTCACGAGATTGTCCTGCAGGTCGAACAGGCGCTGCTGTGCCTCTGCCCTCAATTTAGAATCAGGGAACACATCCAAGAACTGCTGATAGGCATTGATAGCGCCTACTGTAGGCGTCTGGTCGAGTCGTGGTTCAGGAGTGCTTTCGTAGAGCGACTGTCCCACATTGAAGGCAGCCTGCTCTGCAAATACACCTTTTGGATAGGTGGCATAATATTTCTTAAAGGTAGCGCTGGCAGCTTCAAAGTCGTGGTTGCAATATTGTGACAGTGCCAAAAGATAGAGGCTCTCTTCTGCGGTATCAGTACCTTTTCTGAAAGTTACCACATCCTGCAGCAACGAAATGGCCTGTTGAAACTTGCCTTCTGCAAAGCATTGCTTGGCAAATTCATACTTATAATCATTGTCTGGTGACTTATAGACATTGTTAAACTCTGCGGCACAACTGCACATCAGAGCAGCCATACAGAAGATAATGATTGACTTCTTGTTCATTCTCATACTTTGATTTGACGTGCAAAATTACTCATTTTCTACCGAAAAGCAAAGGTTTTCAAACGATTTTTAGCAATTAGTGCGCTGCAATAACTTTTTTTACGAGGAAAATATGTAATTTTGCATTTCTATGAAGTTTGAACTGACCTCCAACTACCGACCGACGGGTGACCAGCCAGAGGCTATCCGCCAGTTGACCGACGGTATCACCCGTGGCGATGCCGCTCAGGTATTGTTGGGTGTAACAGGATCAGGAAAGACCTTTACCGTGGCAAATGTCATTGCCAATGTCAACAAGCCCACCCTCATCCTGTCACACAACAAGACATTAGCAGCCCAGCTCTACGAAGAGATGCGGGGTTTCTTCCCACACAATGCCGTAGAATACTACGTGAGCTATTACGACTACTATCAGCCTGAAGCCTATCTGCCATCTACTGATACATATATCGAGAAAGACCTCGCCATCAACGAAGAGATCGACCGACTGCGTCTGAGGGCTGTCAGCGCATTACTCTCTGGCCGAAAGGATGTGGTCATCGTCTCTTCTGTCAGTTGCATCTATGGTATGGGAAGTCCTGTTGCCATGCAGGAAAACGTGATAGAGGTTCACAAAGGTCAGATATTAGACCGCAATGCACTCCTTCGCCGACTCGTCGCTGCACTTTATGTGCGCAACGATATAGAACTGAAACGCGGTTGTTTCAGGGTCAAAGGCGACACGGTAGATATTGCCATGGCATACAACGAAGTCATTCTGCGCATCACCTTCTGGGACGATGAGATTGATGCCATCGAGGAACTGGACGCCATGACCATGGATCGGCTGTCTTCCTTTGACGAATACAAGCTCTACCCAGCCAACCTCTTTATGACTACTGAAGAGCAGACCTCCATCGCCGTCCGTCATATTCAGGACGACCTCATGAAGCAGATAGCCTATTTTGAGGAATTGGGCGATGATATCAAGGCGCAGCGCATCAAAGAGCGTGTGGAATACGACATGGAGATGATCAAGGAGCTGGGCCATTGCTCGGGTATCGAGAACTACTCGAGATATTTTGACGGAAGACAAGCGGGCGAGCGTCCCTACTGTCTGCTTGATTTCTTCCCCGAAGACTACCTGATGGTGATTGACGAAAGCCATGTCAGTGTGCCGCAGATCAGTGCCATGTATGGTGGCGACCGCGCCCGAAAGCGCAATCTGGTGGAATTTGGTTTCCGTCTTCCTGCCGCCTTCGACAACCGTCCGCTGACCTTCGATGAGTTTCAAGCCATGACCCATCAGGTCATCTATGTATCTGCCACACCAGCCGACTATGAACTCCAACAGGCGGAGGGTGTCGTCGTCGAACAGCTGATCAGACCCACCGGACTGCTTGACCCGGAGATTGAGGTAAGACCCACCGAAAATCAGATTGACGACCTGATGGAAGAGATCCAGCAGCGCATCCAACGCAAGGAACGCGTATTGGTGACAACGCTCACCAAGCGCATGGCAGAGGAGCTCAGCACCTTCTTGCTCAACCACGGCATTCAAACCGCCTATATCCATAGCGAAGTGGCCACGCTCGACCGCATCAAGATACTCGAAGACCTGCGCAACGGCACCTTCGATGTCTTGGTAGGTGTCAACCTGCTCCGTGAGGGTCTCGACCTCCCTGAAGTATCGCTCGTTGCCATCATCGATGCCGACAAAGAGGGATTCCTTCGTTCACACCGGTCACTCACCCAGACGGCAGGCCGTGCCGCCCGTAACGTCAACGGCAAAGTCATCATGTATGCAGACCGCATCACGGCATCCATGCAACTGACCATCGACGAGACGCTGCGCCGCCGCATGAAGCAGATGCACTACAACGAGGAACACGGCATCACCCCGCAACAGATCAAGAAGAATCTGAAGCAGAGCGACCTGCGCCAGGAGACAGAGGGTACGGAACAGAAGGGCTACAAAGCCTATGCCGAACCTGTCGCATCCGCTGCCTTTGCCGCCGACCCCATCATTCTTCACATGACGAAAGAACAACTGGAAAAGAGCATTGCAGAGACCACCCGACTGATGAAGGCAGCCGCCAAAGAACTGGATTTCCTTCAGGCAGCGCAATACCGCGACGAGATTATCAGATTGCAAAAGGAACTGGAATTAAAATAAATTATCACATTTTTTTAGGTCATTCGCACGATATTTCGTACTTTTGCACCATTATAAAAGAGAACGAGACAGATGAAGAAATGTATATTGATGTGTGTCGTCATGGCAATGACCCTGACCGCCACAGCGCAAAACACCTGGGAAGAACCCGAAAAGAAGGAGGAGAAAGTTGCCGTTGTCGAAACGAATCCGATGGAGAAATACCTCAAGGGTGCAGTTCCCGAAGTGAACGGCAAGGTGACTTTTACCAAGACCTTTGACGCTCCGGGCAAGACTGCTTTTCAGATTTACAACATCCTTGGAAAATACCTGCAAGGCGTGACTCGCGAACCCCAGCAGATCAACAGCCAACTCATCAAGGCCGACACCGCCACCTATGAGATTGACGTCAAACTGGAAGAGTGGCTCGTCTTCCAGAAGACAGCCCTTGTGCTCGACCAGACCCGTTTCTTCTACACCATCAAAGCCCAGTGTGCCAACGGCAAAGCCACCCTCACCCTGTCCAACATCCGCTATAATTACGATGAGGAGCGCACCCCCATCCGCATCAGCGCCGAAGACTGGATTACCGACCGTGTGGCAGTCAACAAGAAGAACACCAAGCTGTATCGCCACAGCGGCAAATTCCGCAAATGTACTATCGACAGAAAAGATTACCTTTTTGAACAAATAGAAGGATTACTCCAATGAGAACACTAAAAAACATACTCAACACCATCTTCATTTTCGGAGCCATCATCGGCATGTATCTTTATTATAAAGGAAACGATGCCGGAACCATCGTTATCATGGTGGCTATGGGTTTCAAATTTGTAGAAGTGGCATTGCGCCTCTTCAAAAAAGATAAAGATAAAGACCTACAGTTTTGAACAAGTTTATCATCACGCTGGCATGCACCCTGAGCATGACCCTCAACATCGTGGCGCAGAGCAATCCCACCCGCATCACCGATACGGGCGACGACTTCAACGTGACCGACGATAACTCCACCCGCAGTTTCAATCCCAACCATCGGGATTCCGTGGCAGACAAAGAGATCCCCATGGGTGTCCATACCTGGACGGTTGACAGACGCTATGGCGATGTCACTCCGGCTGTTACCGACACCCTGCCCCACCTCTACCAGAACTCCATCTTCAACACGGGTGTGTTTGGCGAGTACAATACCATCGGCAACAACTATACGCCGCGCATCAGCCGTATCATCATGGATCGCCCGAAGACCTCGGAGTTCTTCTTCACCCAGCCTTACGACTTCACCATGAAGGAGCCCGATGCGTTTCAGTTTGTCAACACGCTGTCGCCGTTCACCAATCTAAGCTACGACAACTGTGGCGACAAGCAGAACGGTGAAGACCATATCGACGCTAAATTTGCTGTCAATGCCAACAAGCGGTTGGGCATCGGTTTCGACCTCGACTACCACTATGCCAGAGGTTACTATCAGAACCAAAGCACCTCCCACTTCGGTGCATCGCTCTTTGCCTCGTATATCGGCGACAAATATCAGATGCATGCCCTGTTCTCTACCTACCATCGCAAGGCGGCTGAGAACGGCGGTATCACCGACGACAACTATATCACCCACCCAGAGAGCTACGACGACCAGTTTAGTGAGAACGAGATACCGACGGTGCTCTCTAAAAACTGGAACCGCAACAATTCCAACCACCTGTTTTTCTCCCATCGCTACAATATCGGCTTCTACAAGCGCGTGGCGCTGACCGAAGCGGAAAAGAAAGCCAGGGCGTTTGCCAAGGCGTCAGCCCAAGACAGGAAGCAGCGCGACAACCTCCGCAGCAATCAGGATGGTGACGATGCTAACGGCAACAAGCGCCGCAACAACAGGCGCACCACCGATCCTGTTGCCACGGGCAGACCCGACGGGGCCCGCATCGCAGGCGATCTGCCCAAGACTGGCGAGAAACCTGCCGATCCAGACTCCACCCGTATTCAGGTCACCTCCCAGCAGATGGCAGACAGTTTGCTGGCTGTGCAACACCAGAAGGATTCGCTCGACGCCAACACCAAGCGCATCTACGTACCCGTCACCAGTTTCATCCACACCCTCGACATCAATAGCTTCAGTCGCATCAATCAGGCGTATGCCTCTCCTGCCGGCTATTATGCCAACACCTATTATAAATATGATGACCGTGGCATCTATGGCAACGACTCCATCTACGACCAGACGAAATACCTCTCTGTCAAGAACACCTTTGCCGTAGCGCTGATGGAGGGCTTCAACAAGTATGCCAAGGCCGGCCTCAAGGCATTCGTCAGCTACGACCATCGTAAATACCAGATGCCCGACCTGTTGCAGGAGGGTGACGAAGGCTACTATATGCGCAGTTGGTCTGAAGGTCTGGTGAGTGTGGGCGGACAGCTGTCGAAGACCCAGGGGCGCACCCTCCATTACAACCTCGACGGTGAGTTCTTCCTGACGGGCAGCAACGCTGGTTCTGTGAGTCTTAATTTCAATACCGACGTCAATTTCCCCTTGTTTGGCGATACTGTGCGACTGGCTGCCAAAGCCCATTTCGACCGCATCACGCCAACCTTCTTCCAGCGCCAGTACCACTCCAAACACCTGTGGTGGGACAACGGCGATATGAGTAAGGAGATCCGTTCCGGCATCGAAGGCATCTTCACCATCGACAAGACCCACACCCAGTTGCGTGTGGCTGTCGAAGAGATCAAAAACTACACCTACTTCGGCATGGAGTATGCCATCGACGAAAAACATAACTTCACAGGGCTGCAGGGCGGTGTCTATCAGGAGGGTGGCAACATCAACCTCCTGACAGCCCAACTGCGTCAGAACTTCAAGTTGGGACCCTTGCATTGGGAGAACATCGTGACTTATCAGAATTCGAGCAACAAGGACGTGCTTCCCGTGCCCACTGTCAATATCTTCACCAACCTCTTTTTCAAATTCCTGGTCGTGAAGCAGTTGACCGTAGAACTGGGTGCCGATGCCACCTTCTTCACCAAATACTACGCGCCCGACTATCTGCCTCAGATCGGCCAGTTTGCCGTACAGAAGAATGTCGAGTCGCGTGTGGAACTGGGCGGCTATCCTTTTGTTGACGTCTATGCCAACATGCACCTGAAGCGCACCCGTTTCTTCGTCATGATGAGTCATGTCAACAAGGGTATGGGCAACAAGATGATGTTCCTTGCGCCCCACTATCCACAAAACGGAAAAGTACTGCGTATCGGTGTTTCCTGGAATTTCTACAACTAAACCTCAATCGGGGTTAACCGACAGGAAATCCTCGCATCACCCTACCTGCCAGAGATACCGTCACTCAGCGCCAATGGTTTGTTCATAACACTGTTCAAACCATTGGCGCAACTGTTTCGGATTGACCAGTATTTCGCGCAGCGCCTTGAGGTTGCGCTCGTTTTCCGACCCTTGTATCCAGAGTCGTATATATCCCGTTGCCGCATATTTGTTTTCCAGGTGCGATTTGAACCGTTTCCATTGTCCTTCGCGGTCAATGTCCGGGTAGTTGTCCAGCCCAAACTGTATCACCCGTCGGAACACCACCTCAGGGGCAAGGTCGCGGTCTGCTTCTGCCACAATCTTTCCGTAGATGCTCCGTGGGGCGTGTGAGGCAGAGGCGCGGTGATCCTCCACCGCCTCCTTCATGATTTTCAGCTGATCGGGCGAGAACCATCGTTTCAGCCGGGCGTCCTGCATCAGTATCTTGCCACTCGTCAGATGATGCACGGCGCGAGGTCCCGACATTCCGAGGTCGTGGTATGCCGCCACGACATACGCCATGTTGATATCCGCACCTGTAGTTTTCGCCAGCGCCAGCGACCGTCTCACCACTCTCGTGACGTGTTCCATGCCGTGGGCACGGTCGAAATCAGCATACCGTGGGAGGATCTGTGTCTCCACAAAATCAATCAAATCAAGACTGGGATTATTGTTGTTCATAGAAAATGGGCTTATTTTTTGCAAATGTACGCAATAATCTGTACTTTTGCAAGACTTTACAGACAAAAAAACATATAATGAACGAAGAGAATATCAAACAAAACTCCTGGAAGGCCTGGCTGTTAGCAGTCCGTCCCAAGACCCTCACCGGTGCCGCCGTACCCGTCATGATAGGTTGCGCCTTGGCGCATGTCGATGCCCAAGCCTATGGCGACGATGTCTTCAACTGGCTGTCGGCATCCCTGTGCCTGCTGTTTGCATTGGTCATGCAGATCGATGCCAATCTCATCAACGACTTCTTCGACTATGCCCATGGCAACGACGACAGCGCCACCCGTCTCGGTCCTTTGCGTGCCTGCACCCAGGGCTGGGTGTCTCTCGATGCCATGAAGCGTGCCATCGCCCTGACCACATGCGTGGCGTGTGTGGTAGGTCTGCCCCTTATCATCTTCGGCGGTCTTGAAATGATTCTGGTCGGCATCTGCTGCGTAGCCTTTTGCTTTCTCTACACCACCCACCTGTCCTACCTGGGCTTGGGCGACATCCTCGTGTTGCTCTTCTTCGGCATCGTCCCCGTCTGCATCACCTACTATATCCAGTTGCATACCGTCACGCCTTCTGTCGCAATAGCGTCCGTTGCCTGCGGACTGGTCATCGACAGTCTGCTCATCGTCAACAACTATCGCGACCGCGACAACGACCAGCGCGTCGGCAAGGTCACCCTTGCAGTGCGCATCGGTCCGCTTTGGACAGAGCGCCTCTACCTGCTGTTGGGCGTGGCGAGCAGCCTGTTGGGGATCGTGTTCTGGTATCAGGGTCATCCCCTCGCCTTCTTCCTGCCCCTGATCTATCTGGTGCTCCATGTGTTCACCTGGTTGAAGCTGCGCCACATCAATCATGGTCGTCGCCTCAACGAGTGTCTGGGGGAGACCGCCCGCAACATGCTGCTCTACGGCATCATGGTGTCGGTGGGGTTGCTCCTTCTTTGAAGCAGAAGAAGTAGAGGCACGCCAGTATCGCCAGCAACACCAGTGTCACAACGGTTTTCAGCAGACAGCCTGCTATGCGCTTGACTATCACAAAGCCGATGATAATCATGACCAACAGTATGATATATATTTGCATGGTTTCTATTCAGCAATTACTTAAACAATGATCGGAATGAGGCGGGGATGGGTGTTTCAAACTCCATCCGTTCGCGTGTGACGGGATGCACCATGCACAACATATAGGCATGGAGGCAGAGTCTGTGGAGCGGATTGTCGCCGTTGCCGTATTTCACGTCGCCACACACGGGATGTCCCATGTCTGCCG
The DNA here is from genome assembly GCF_002251185.1 of Prevotella sp. P5-126. NCBI lineage: Bacteria > Pseudomonadati > Bacteroidota > Bacteroidia > Bacteroidales > Prevotellaceae > Prevotella > Prevotella sp. P5-126. The sequence continues at coordinate 76,676 of NZ_NPIZ01000089.1, read as the reverse complement.
TATGCACACGGATTTGGTTCTTGCGTCCTGTTTCCAGTTTAAACTCAGCGAGGGTATGGTCGGTGGTGCGCTGCAACACCTTGAAATGTGTCACGGCATATTTTCCGCCGTTATCCACAGGCGATGAGTAGGTGACATACGCCTTATTGTCTTTCAGCCAGTTTGCCACCGTACCGCTGTCGTCCTTCATCTCTCCGCTGACCACAGCCACATAGCGTCTGTCGAAGACGATATCGTGCCAGTTGTGTTCCAGAATCTGTTCTGTCTCGATATCCTTGGCATATACCATCAGTCCGCTGGTATCGCGGTCGAGGCGATGCACCACGTGTGCAGTACATTTCTGGTGACTCTTCTTGAAATAGTCGTCGAGCACCGTTTTCACGTTCAGCGAACTGTGTCCTGCTGCCATCGAGAGGATGCCGATATTCTTTTCTATCACGATAATCCATCGGTCCTCATATACTATTTTCAGCCATCTGCTCTTAAACTGCGTTTGGTTGCGCTTGGTGCGACTGACTGCCACCTTCATGCCTGGTTTCAGCAGGAAGTCGAACTGGGTGACGGTTTTCCGGTCCACTCTCACTCCCCTGCCCTGCAGTGTCAGTTTGATTTTGTTGCGACTCTGTTCCACGGTCTCGAGCAGAAATTCCAGTAGTGGCTGTTCCCTCTTCACCGTATAATGGGCATAATCGCCCTGCTGATTATAAGGATTATATTTCATTGTCATATTGCAAAGGTACGAATAAGCGAGAGAAATACAAAAGAAAAATACTTTTTTCTTTTTTTTTCCGAGCGGAAGTACCTTCGACCGACAGGTCAGAGGTACGAATAAGCGAGAGAAAAAACCAAAAATAGCCTTTTTGCCGTAAGACCTAGGACATTTGTCCCTTAACTTCTCTCTTACTTCCCTCTAACTTCCCTAACTTCCCTCTAACTTCTCTCTTACTTCCCTCTAACTTCCCTCTTACTTCCCTAACTTCCCTTAACTTCCCCACACCAAACCTCAAAAACTAACTGTGCTTGCCCAACCGTTGGTCTATCACGCAATCCACTCCGATAAGGCTGCCGGAGAATATCAGACACTGCGCCACAAACCACAATACCGACTCGCTGATCTCGCCCGTGGGCGGAGTGAAAAATCCCATGAAGGCAAACACGATGGCTGTAACGATGCAGACCAGCGATGCCGTCTGCTTATAACGGATACTCTTCATGATAAGAATCTGCTGTTAGGGCAGTGCCCCTCTCGCCTCAGGGGAGCGAGGCACTGCGGTTAGGTTCAGCCCTCCACTCCGCTACCGCCGCTTGGGGTACCGCCAGTTGACGAGCTACCGCCGCCACCGTTTGAACCCGGGTTGTTGTCGGTCACCTTTCCAGGGATGGGCAAGAGTCCCTCCTTGTTGGCCTCCTTGATACCCATGCACTCGTAGGCGTAGCGGTCTGCGCGAGTCGTTGAGGTGTTGTTAAACTTGCCGCCGAGCTTCTTGCCGCTGAAGGGGAGGAAGCGGAGGTTCACACCGGCAATCTGTGCCACATCAAACTTGGATGGGTCGCTGACCGCCTTCTTGCCGTCGTTGCGGATGGAGTTGTAGAACGTTCCGAGTTCGCCCAGCTTCACCTTGTAGCCCTGCGCCAGCAGTTCGTTGATGCAGTCAACCATTTTGGTCATCACTCCGACCACCACGTCGCGGGTATAGACTGATCCGTGGTCTGAGATGTGGGATGCCAGCTCGTCAAGGTTCACGGTGCCCTGCGAAACGGGTTTTGCGTAATACTTGCCGTAAGAGTTGCTCTTGGAGTTCGTGCTCTTCTGCAGGCAGTAGCGAATAGTAGTCAGTGTACTCATAATAGAAACGAATTTAGTTAAACAGAAGAAAATTATCGCCTGCAAAGGTACGGCTATGCTTTGGCGAAATGTCAGTTAATGTCACTTATTGCCACTTATGCCGTGTTAAAAGAACTTAAAGTCGGGCGCTGCGCCTCGCTTCCTTTGCCCCGTTGCGGCAAAGGCAGTAACTTTGCGTAAAAATAAAATCATCTGAACATTATGCCTACACTACGTCCTTACACCTCTATGAGCCGCACTCGTCTGGCACAGCTCTACTGCCCCGACGTCACTCCTCGCCATGCCTGGCGCACGCTGAAAGCATGGATGGATCGCTGCCGTCCGCTCATCGCCCGCCTCCGCTCGCTCGGTTACGACGGCCGTCAGCGCATCCTTTCGCCAGCCATGGTAGCCGCCATTGCGGAGTATCTCGGAGAGCCTTAAACCGCCGAACGTCAATCGACGAGGGCGATTGGCAATATCTCCTTCGACGATTGGCGTTATCGCCACCGCCGAACGGCATACCTCGCGCGCGCCCCTGTTTACTGCCGATTCGGGCAGTTGCCCGAAAACGGTTACGATTTGAAACCCTTGTTGCAGTGGAATAGAAACTTTAACAGAAGTGTTAATACGAATTAACGTTTTTTTTTTGTTAACACAAAGGTTCGTACCTTTGCAGCCGAGGTCCAGCCTCACGGATACAGCGGTATTCGGTCAAGTAACAAGTAACAAGTAACAAGTAACATTCAAAGAAAAGCAACGAACGAATAAGGATGTAAAACTTTATTATATTATTATAATATATAATATTATAATATATAATAAAATTATATACCTTACAAATTCTTGCTTTTGCCAGACTTGCACTACTTGTACACCGAATGTGACTTGTGACTTGTGACTTGTGACTTATTCACTAACCCTCAAAATAACGAGCTATGACAAAAGAAAAAGAAAACCCCAGTACCGAGAAATCGCAAATCATCAGCGAACTGGCAAACAAACTCGGATTCAGTGTTGACCTGCTGCAAAGCGTAGTTGGTAACAGAATTAAAGGAACGTTTTCGTTAAGCCAAATGAGCAGAATAAAGCTCGCTTAAACTCTGCCATGGCGAGAAAACGAAGGGTGAAAACCAACGTTTTCGTTAAGCCAAATGAGCAGAATAAAGCTCGTTTAAACTCTGCCAGGGCGAGAAAATGAAGGATGATAAGAAAACAACTTGCAACTTTTTCAAATGATGTTTTGTGATTTTTTCAACAATAGCAGGGAAAGCGCAAACAGCCGTTAAGGGGAGCGGCCGAAGTGTTAAAATGCGCCAAAAAGCAATGCCATTTTGGCAGTTTAACAGATTTTGCGTCTATATTTGCACCCAGTTTCACGAAAACGGGAATTATAACATCAAAAAAAAACATAAAAAGAACATGAAAAAGATTGTGAAAAGCATTTTGCCAGCGGTCTATCTGATGGTGATCGCATTTTCTGCTGCATCGTGCAACAAAACCCAGGCGGCTCCTGCTGCTGCTCCGGGACAACCAGTGGATCTGACTTACGCTGCCGACAAGGCACTGCCCTCGGTGGTTTACATTAAATCGGTGATCAACTCTAAGGTGCAGACCGTGGAATATGCCGACCCCTTTGAGGATTTCTTCTCAGACCCCTTCGGCGGTTTCTTCGGCCGCGGGCAGAACGGCAACAACGGAAGCCGCAAGCGACAGGTGCAGACCCCGAGACAGGCCGCTGCGGGCAGCGGTGTGATCATCTCTGCCGACGGATATATCGTGACCAACAACCATGTGGTGGACGGCGCTGACGAACTGACCGTTACGCTCAACGAGAACAGTAAGGAGTATTCAGCCCGCATCGTCGGTGCCGACAAGACCACCGACCTGGCACTCATCAAGATTGATGCTAAGAATCTGCCCGCCATCGCCATTGCCAATAGCGACAATGTGAAAGTGGGCGAATGGGTACTGGCTATAGGCAACCCCCTCGGACTGAACAACACAGTGACTGCGGGCATCATCTCTGCCAAGGCACGCCAGATGGGCGAAGGCGTTTCGTCGATGATTCAGACCGACGCTGCCATCAACCAGGGTAACTCGGGCGGCGCGCTCGTCAATACACGCGGCGAACTGGTCGGCATCAACGCGATGATATACTCTCAGACCGGACAGAACATCGGCTATGGCTTTGCCATTCCTACCGCTATCATGAACAAGGTAGTCGCCGACATCAAACAGTATGGTACCGTGCAGCGTGCCATGATAGGCATCAAGGGCAGCGACGTCAGCACCTATGTGGACGTGGAGAAGGAAAAGGGCAACCAACTCGACCTTGGCACCATGGAAGGCATCTATGTGGCTGAAGTGGTGGAGGATGGTGCTGCCGCCTCGGCAGGACTGAAGAAGGGCGACGTCATCACGAGCATCGACGGCCAGAAGATCAAGAAGTTTGGCGAACTGCAGGGCATCATCGCCCAGAAGCGCCCCGGCGATAAACTGACTGTCACCTATCTGCGCAACAAGAAGAGCCATTCCGCTACGCTGACGCTGAAGAACGAACAGGGCACTACCAAGGTGGTGAAGAACGCCGACCTCGATGTGCTGGGCGGTACGTTCCGTGCCGTCACCAGCAGCCAGAAGGAGCAATTGAACATCGGCTATGGTCTGCAGGTGGCTAAGATTAGCGGCGGCAGACTGAAAGAGGCTGGTGTGCCCCAGGGCTTCATTATCCAGCGCGTGAACGAACAGCCGATGAAGTCGGTGGAGGACCTGCAGAATGCGGTGAAGGAAACTTCAACCTCCAAGGATCCTGTACTCTTCATCCAGGGTGTGTTCCCCACTGGCAGGAAGGGGTACTTCGCCGTTCCTCTGGTCAACGAGTAATACCAGTAAAACGTTTCGCAACTGAGGGAATTGATTGAAGTTAAAGAAGTTATCACTCCCTACGGTCGTTCGGGAAGTTAAGAGACAATAGCCTTTTGCCATAAGACGTAGGACATTTTGCCGTAAGACGTAGGACATTTGTCCCTTAACTTCCCTAACTTCCCTAACTTCCCTTAACTTCCCCACATGCGCAACTGAGAGACTTGAATTAAAAAACATTAAAAGGCACTACAAATCGGTGTAAAAGCTTTGCTTATCATAACAAAATACTTACTTTTGCACACAATATCCTAATCGCGAGAAAATCATTATTAACAAAAACGTAAAATATGAAACCAAAAAATCTATTGGCAGCGGCCATGCTACTGTTGGGTGCAACACCAACGACGGCACAGCAAATGCCACCTATCCCCGTGGATAGCAAGGTGAAGATTGGTCATCTGGACAACGGACTGACCTACTACATCCGCAAAAACAATTTCCCTGAGCATGTGGCAAGCTTCTATATCGCACAGAAGGTCGGTTCTATCAACGAGAACGAGGACCAGCGCGGACTGGCACACCTCTTGGAGCATCTGGCATTCAACGGCACAGAACACTTCAAAGACAATACCCTACAGGAATATCTGCAGAGCATCGGCGTGGAATACGGTCGCAACCTCAATGCCTATACCAGTATTGACAAAACGGTGTATTTCTTCACCGATGTGCCCACCACCCGACCAACGGCTGTGGATTCGTGTATGCTGATACTGAAAGACTGGAGCAACGGCATCTCGCTGACGCAGAAAGCCATAGACGACGAGCGCGATGTGGTGCACAATGAGTACCGCATGCGCATGGTGGGTCAGCAGCGCATGATCGAGCGCAGTCTGCCTCGCCTCTACCAAAACGAGAAATACGGCTTCCGCATGCCTATCGGACTGATGAGCGTCATCGACGGATGCAACCCCGAAACCCTGCGCGACTACTATCGCAAATGGTATCGCCCAGACAACCAGGCCATCATCGTGGTGGGTGATGTGGACGTAGATCATATCGAAGCACAGATCAAGACGCTGTTTGCCGACATCAAGGTGCCTGCCGATGCCGCCAAAGTGATACCAGAGCAGGTAAGCCCCAACGATACCGCAATCTATGTGGTGGATAAGGACAAGGAACAGCAGTTTGACCTCTTCCTCATCAACATGAAGCACAAAGCTATTCCCGATGAGATGAAGGTCAACATGGACTATCTCCTCATGAAATACATGGACAATGCACTCACCCTCATGCTGAACACCCGATTCAGCGAGAAAGCCAAGGAGCCCGACTGCCCCTATCTGCAGGCTGTGGGCGACAATGGCGATTACCTCATGTCGAGAACCTGCGGTGCCTTCACGCTGACAGGACTCGCCAAGGAAGGTCAAGTCAAGGAGGCGTATGCCGCTGTATTGCGTGAAGCCAAGCGTGCGCACGACTTCGGTTTCACTGCTACGGAATATCAGCGTGCCAGGGACGAGATCAAAAGTCAGATAGAGAAAAGCCTTGCCAATAAGGACAAAATGAAGAATGAGCAGTTTACCACACAGTATGTGGATCACTTCATTGCCAACGAACCTATCCCCTCGATAGAAGACGAGAGTGCTATCCTGCAACAGCTCATCCCCAACATCCCCGTGGAGGTGATCAATATGTATGCCAAGAAACTCATCTGCAACAGCGACACCAACTTCGTGACGCTGATGATGATGCAGGAGAAAGACGGTAAGGCATACCCCACCGAACAGCAGTTGGCTGACATTGTGAAAGGGGTGAGGGCAGAGAAACTCGAAGCCTACGTGGATCACGTGAAGAACGAACCCCTCATTGCCCAGCTGCCTAAGGCTGGCAAGATCAGGAAGACCGTAGAGAATAAGGTGTTGGGATATAAGGAACTGACACTGTCTAACGGTGCAAAGGTCATCATGAAGAAGACCGACTTCAAGGACAACGAGATTCTCTTCTCTGCAAAAGCCAAGGTGGGATATTCGGCATTTGAGAAAGCCGATCAGAGCAGTGTGATGCTGATGACCCAGGCACTGGATGCCAGCGGTCTGGGCAATTTCACCAACGCAGAACTGGAAAAGGCCATGGCTGGCAAGCAGGCGAGTGTCAAATTCACCATGGATCCGTTCTACCACGGATTGAGCGGTAAGAGCACTCCGAAGGATATCGAGACACTGATGCAACTCATCTACCTCGACATGACAGCAGTGAAGAAAGACGAGAAATCGTTTGCCAACCTGCAGAACACCTATGCTACCATCCTTGCCAACCAGAGCAACAACCCCAACCTCGTGTTCCAAGACTCAGTACAGAGTACCGTATATCTGGGTAGCAAACTGGCACGCATTCCTTCTGCCGACGATATCAAGGCCATCAACTACGACCGTCTGCTGGCCATAGGTAAGCAGTATTATGGCAATGCCAAAGACTTCACCTTCTATTTCGTGGGCAACTACGACGAGGCTACACTTCTGCCACTCATCGAACAGTATATCGCTTCGCTGCCTGCAAAGGGCTGCACCCTGCAAAACAAGGACATCCCCTATGCCAAAGGCAAGGTGAGCAACGTATTCACCAAGGCGATGAGCAACCCACAGAATCAGGTTCAGGAGATATGGTATGCCATGACGCCTTACACACTGAAGGCTGACGTACTGGCTGACATGGCAGCTCGCCTGTTGGAGATGAAGTATCTGCGCTCTATCCGTGAGGAACTCAGCGCTGCCTATCATGCGGGTGCCACCGCCTCTGTCTTCACCGATAAAGACGGTTTGGCTGCTGTCAATATCGTTGGTAGCGCACAGCTGAATCCTGAGAAGTCGGATGCTGCCATCCCCTGCTTCTTCCAAGGCATGAAGGAGGTCGTGGCAGGTGCTGATGCTGCCGACCTGCAGAAGGTCAAGGAGATTCTGCTGAAGCAAGCCGATGTGGACAGCCGTGAGAACAGCCACTGGCTTAGCGTGCTGATCAACTATGCCACACGCGGTGTAGATACCCATACCGACTATAAGAAGACGGTCAACGAGATTGACAGTAAACAGATATCAGACTTCCTCCAGAACACAATCCTCAAGTCTGGCAACCACGTGGAAGTCATCATGAAGGCTGTGAAGGAATAATCACCGTGACATCCGAATAACAAAACAGGAGGCAAACACCGATGATGCGTGTCTGCCTCCTGTTTGTTATTATTGTTTATGAAAACTACTTTCAGATCTTATCGAGAGCCTGACGGATGTCATCGAGGATGTCGTCACAATCTTCAATACCAACAGAAAGACGAATGAGATCGGGAGCCACACCAGCCTCACGAAGCTGTTCGTCGGAAAGTTGACGGTGGGTATGGCTGGCAGGGTGAAGCACACAGGTGCGTGCATCAGCCACGTGGGTCACGATATTGATCATGTCGAGCGAGTCCATAAAGCGGATAGCGGTCTCACGGTCGCCCTTCAGTCCGAAGGCTATGACGCCACACGATCCGCCTGGCAGATATTTCTCTGCCAACTCATGATAGGCATCGCCTGGCAGTCCGCTATAGTGTACCCATGCCACACGAGGGTCTGCCTGCAGAAATTCTGCCACACGCTGGGCATTGCAGCAATGCTGTGCCATGCGCAGATGGAGGGTCTGAAGACCGAGGTTGAGGATAAACGAGTTCATCGGTGCAGGGATAGAGCCCAAGTCGCGCATGAGCTGGGCAACGAGTTTGGTGGTATAGCCCATTTTTCCGAATGCCTTGACATAGGTGAGTCCGTGGTAGCTCTCATCGGGAGTGCAGAGTCCGGGGAACTTATCGGCATGCGCCATCCAGTCAAACTGTCCGCTATCTACGACAACACCTCCCACCTGCGATGCCGTGCCATCCATGTATTTCGTGGTACTGTGGGTCACGATGTCGGCACCCCATTCAAAGGGACGGCAGTTGATGGGAGTGGCAAAGGTGTTATCTACAATGAGAGGCACACCGTTACGATGGGCAATGCGTGCGAATTTCTCGATATCGAGTACGGCACAGCCGGGATTGCTGATGGTTTCGCCAAACACCGCTTTGGTATTGGGACGGAAAGCCTTTTGTATTTCCTCTTCGCTATCGTTGGGATTGACAAAGGTACATTCAATACCCAGTTTCTTCAGGGTGACGCCAAAGAGATTGAATGTGCCACCATAGATTTCGTTGGAAGTAACGATATGGCTGCCAGCCTCACAGATATTAAACACGGCATAGAAGTTGGCTGCCTGTCCGCTACTGGTCAGTACCGCCCCTACTCCACCTTCGAGTTGTGCAATCTTTTTGGCCACAGCATCGTTGGTAGGATTTTGCAGACGGGTATAGAAATAGCCCTCTTTCTTCAAATCGAAGAGCATCGCCATTTCTTCAGAGTTATCATATTTAAAGGTAGTACTCTGGATGATTGGCAACTCAATAGGTTCACCGTTTTTCGCTTCATAGCCTCCCTGTACACAGATAGAGGCAGTTTTTAGTTGTTTTTTCATTTGCAATATTTTGTTTTATCTGTTTTGCGTTGCAAAGGTACGATTAAGTGAGAGAAACACCAAGAAAAATAGGAGTTTTCAAAAAATATACTTATCTTTGCAAAGGAAAACCGCCATGAGAGGCTTATACGGTTAAGAGTTGTTAAGATTGTGGCTGTCTCATGCAATCTATCCATATCATCGGCATTTACCAGATAAGAAACAATTTGAAATTAAAACCATACAACAACAATGAAGCACTACACAACAACCGCGGCGATACTATTGACTGCCGCCCTTACCGTTTCATGCAACAGTAGCAAGAAGCTCCAAAACCCCAACAACCCTTCGACAGACAATACTGTCGTTGTCACTCCCTCTAACTCTACAGATATGGATGAAGCATACCTCACACTCAGCGATGCACAGCGCGACATCGTCAACCGCAACAATGTCTTTGCACTACAGCTCTTCAATCAGGTTAGCGACCACAGCAGCAAAGTGGTGTCACCACTGAGCGTAGCATACCTCATGGGAATGTTGGCTAACGGTGCTGATGGTGTCAGCCAACAGGAAATCCTTAAAGCTATCGGCTGTGAGGGTATCGACATCAACGACCTCAACTCGCTCTATCAGAATATCCTGCAAACTGCCGACCGACTGGATCAACAGACCACGGTAAGCATTGCCAACTATATTGCCGTGAACAAGGCATATCGGCTGCGTCCGCAGTTTGTCAGCACCGTGACAGACCATTACATGGCTGGGGTGGAAAGTCTGGATTTCAGCAATCCTGCCACAGTAAAACACATCAACAACTGGTGTTCCAAACATACTGACGGCATGATTCCTTCCATCATCGACCAGACTGATCCTGCTGCAGTATCTTATCTGATGAATGCCATCTATTTCAACGGCACGTGGGAGAAGAAGTTTGATGAAGGCAAAACCAGTGAAGAGATTTTCCGTGGATACACCCGCGATATTCAAAAGGTGGAGATGATGCACCAACGTAACAAGTTCCTATACGCAGAAATGCCACTCTACAAAGCCGTTGTGCTGCCATACGGCTATGGTGTCTATCACATGACGGTGTTGCTGCCCAACGAAGGTAAGAGCATCAACGAGATGATGGCATCTATCGACGCTTCGACGCTCTCTACCCTGACCAGCAAGATGGATATCTGCAATGTCAATCTGCAACTGCCGAAGTTCACCACCGAGACCAACATCCCGCTCAACGGCATTGTCAGCACACTGGGAGCACCCTGCATCTTCAATCCTGCCGAAGCCGACTTCAGCAAGTTTGCCGATGGTCAGTTCTATGTATCACAGATGTTGCAGAAGGCTAAGATTGAAGTGAGCGAGAAGGGCACCAAGGCTGCTGCCGTTACTGCTGCTGTCATGCTGACGTCACTCGGTCCGACTGACTATCGTGATGTCAACTTCATTGCCGACCACCCGTTTGTCTATACCATCAGCGATTCGCTGAGTGGCACCCTGTTGTTCGTTGGCCAGTTTACTGGCAATAAGTAATCGATAAGGCGCAGCCCTATCGCCCATTCCACTTCCGGTGATTGAATCAGCTTGGTTCAACCACCGGAAGTGTTTTTATATCCACATGACGGCACGACACGAACTATTACCAACTTACCGATTGAACATGAAACACATTTGCAACCCAGTTGCAGAAAATAGCAGTTGATACTTATATCATACTTCGATATTAAGACGTTTCACTAATTTTGCACGGAATAAAAAAAAGAAAACCTGAAAAAATATGAAAGACAATATCAAACGACTGGCAATAGTGATAGCCGCAACACTGGTGGCTGTAGGTGGATTTACACTACTGTCACACGGTGACGACGATCACCACGATGCACATGCAGGACATAGTCAGGCAGAAGACGAACACCACGATGAAGAACAAGATTTCAAAAACATACCTCTAACAGCTAAACAGATTGCTACTATAGACTTAAAAACTGACTCTGTGCAACACCGTGAACTCGATGCTACCATCCGCGTCAACGGGTCGATAGTTTTGCGCCCACAGTCGATGGGTAATGTTGCCTCACTAATGGGTGGCGTGGTAAAGAACATCCTCGTGAAAAACGGACAACACGTGACAAAAGGTCAGGTGGTGGCAACCATAGAAAATACTGATGTGGTGACACTACAACGCGAATACTATGCTGCCTACAAAGAATGTGAAATGGCACAAATAGAAAAGCAACGCCAAGAAACACTGGCACAGCAGGGGGCTGGTGTGCAGAAGAACCGCCAACAGGCTGAACGCAACTATCAAGTGGCGCACGCCACCATGATAGGTATTGGTCGCCAACTGCAACAAATGGGCATCAGTACCCATGCCGTAGGACGAGGACAGTTTACCACAACATTCCCTCTGCGTGCTCCCATCAGCGGAACAGTATGTCAACTCAATGCACCACTGGGCAGCTATGCTGATATGCAAACACCACTGATGACTATCCGCAATAATGATCAAGTGGAGTGCGACCTGAACGTCTTTGAGAAAGACCTGCAGAAAGTGAATAAAGGAGACCGCGTATTGCTGGCTCTCACCAACCAACCCGGCATAGAAGTCAGCGGACAGGTTTATGGCATCAACGACTATTTCAACGATGGTACAAAGAGTGTTGCCGTACATGTGAAACTGGACGGTAACGCCAAAGCACGACTGATAGACGGTATGTTTGTCACAGGACGCATTGCCACTGGCAGACAGCGTTGCAAAGCACTGCCCTCAAAAGCCATTGTCAATACCGATGGTAAAACCTACATCTTTGCACTCGACAAAAAAGGGAAAGACGGGGACTGTGTGTTCTCACGACATGAGGTGACGACCGGAGTGACCGATTCTGGATATACCGAGGTGGCACTCTGTAAACACATACAAGACGGACAGCAAATCGTAACAGAAAACGTGTTCTATCTGGCTTCGCTCATCGGTGAACACGGTGAACACAACCATTAATATAGCTAATACCTCTCTATGTTTCAGAAACTGATAGATTTTTCCGTCACACACAAACTGACGATAGGCATTCTGACCCTTGCCATGGCGGTATGGGGTATCGTTTCATTGGTGCATCTTCCCTTCGATGCCACACCGGATATTACTGACAATCAAGTACAGGTCATCACCCAAGCTCCTGCACTGGGCGCACAAGAGGTGGAACAATACATCACCACTCCGATAGAAATGGCATTAGCCAATATCCCACGACTGGAAGAAAGACGCAGTATCTCACGTAGCGGACTATCGGTCATCACACTTGTGTTTGACGATGCTGCCGACATCTACTGGGCTCGCTCACAGGTGAGCCAGGTACTGATGGACGTGACCAAGGAACTGCCTGCCAATACAGATACCGAGATGGGACCTATTGCCACCGGACTGGGCGAAATATACCACTATACCATAAGAGCCAAAGAGGGCTATGAAGACAAATACACGCTGACGCAATTGCGCACCATGCAAGACTGGATAGTACGCAAACAACTGTCGGGTACACCTGGTGTGGCTGAGGTGAGCGGATGGGGAGGATTTGTCAAACAGTATGAAGTGGCTATCGAAACCAACCGACTGACTGCCTACGGACTGACTGTGGGCGATGTCTTTGAAGCACTGCAAAAGAACAATGCCAATACGGGTGGCAGCTATATCGAACAGGACGCTAACCAATACTACATCCGCGGACTGGGTGTGCTGAACTCTGCCGACGATCTGCGCCAAGTGGCTGTCAAGACTGTTGATGGCAACGTGGTGAGCGTGGGTAATGTGGCTACCATACAGATGGGACATGCAACACGTTTCGGAGCAGTAACACGCAACGGTAATGGTGAAGTGGTGGCTGGTATTGCCATCATGCTGAAAGGTGAAAACTTCCAAGAAGTGAGCCAACGCGTAAAGGATCGCATCAGCCAGATACAGAAATCACTACCGGAAGGTGTGGTCATCGAACCATTCATAGACCGTACCAATCTGGTGAACCGCGTGGAACATACCATTGCACGCAACCTCATCGAAGGCGGACTCATCGTCATCTTCGTGCTGATACTCTTTCTCGGCAACTGGCGGGCAGGCATCGTTGTGGCAAGTGTTATCCCACTGAGTATGCTCTTTGCTTTCGGTATGATGAAGACATTCGGCATTGACGGTAACCTGATGAGTTTGGGAGCCATAGACTTTGGTATGATAGTCGATTCGGCGGTAATCATCGTCGAAGCGGTGGTGACCCATATCAACAGTAGTGCCGACAAATACCCTACCCTACGGCTGACACGTCAGGAGATGGACAACGAGGTGCATTTCTCGGCATCACGCATCAGGCAGAGTGCTGCCTTCGGCGAAATCATCATCATGATTGTCTATATCCCATTGATGACACTCATAGGAATTGAAGGAAAAATGTTCCGCCCCATGGCATTAACAGTATTCTTTGCCATAGTCGGCGCCTTTATCCTTTCATTGACCTATGTGCCGATGGCAAGTTGCACATTCCTCAGCAGAAAGGTACATACCCAAGAAACGGTTTCCGACAGGATGCTTGCCAAACTGCAAGAATGGTATCGACCGATATTGGAATGGACGCTGCAACGTCGCAAAGATGTCATTACCATTGCCGTTGCACTGTTCTGCGTCAGCGGTGTAGGCTTCAAGTTTTTGGGCGGTGAATTCATCCCAAGTCTGGAAGAAGGCGACTTTGCCATCGAGATGAGTATGGCACAAGGCACGTCGCTCTCACAAATGGTGGAGAGTTGCAGCAAAGCGGAACAACTCCTGAAAGCCAAATATCCTGAAGTAAAACAGGTGGTGAGTCGTATCGGCAGTGCCGAGATTCCTACAGACCCGATGCCGGTGGAACGTGCTGACATCATGGTGGCACTGAAGCCAAAAGCCGAATGGACTTCGGCAAAGACTACCGACCAACTCATGGCGATGATGTCGGAAACACTAAAGAACATTCCCGGTCTTGAAGCCGAACTGACCCAACCCATACAAATGCGAAACAATGAATTGCTGACGGGTATCAAACAGGATGTAGCCATCAAAGTGTTTGGCGAAGACCTCAACGTATTGCAACAGCAAGCTGCTAAGATTGCTGGACTGGTGCGCAACGTAAGAGGTGTCAGCGGCGTACAGGTGGAACAGGTTTCTGGACTCCCGCAAATACAAGTGCGCTACAACCACAACCGCATGGCTGCCTATGGTGTCAGCGTAGATGATGTGAACCGCATACTTGAAACAACATTTGCAGGCGCCACAGCAGGTGCTATCTATGAAGGCGAGAAGAAATTTGACGTGGTGGTACGACTCGACAATCGCAACCGCACGGTTGAAGAACTTCGACAGTTGGCAATTCCCGTTGGCGAGGGCATTACGGTGCCTTTAGAACAATTGGCAGATATTGTCAATGAGCCTGCTCCGTCACAGGTTTCCCACGAGAATGGCGAGCGCCGCATTTACGTCGGTTTCAATATCAAGGGACGCGACATGCAGTCAACCGTGGAGGAGATAGAAACGCTGATGAACGAAAAGGTGCACCTGCCCGAAGGCTATTATTACACCTATGGCGGTGAATTCCAGAATATGCAGAGTGCTATCAACAGACTGAGCATTGTAGTGCCTATCGCGCTACTGATCATTCTGCTGTTGCTCTATGCCACGGTGAAGAACCTGCGCGACTCACTCTTTGTATTCTCTGCCATCCCATTGGCTTCCATCGGTGGCGTATGGGCTTTATGGCTCAGAGGTATGCCCTTCTCCATATCGGCAGGTGTTGGTTTTATTGCCCTCTTCGGTGTGGCTGTGCTCAACGGTATTGTACTGGTGGGACAGATGAACCAAATGCAACGTGAAGGCATAGCGGACATCAACCAACGCATCACACAGAGTTGTATGATTCGCTTGCGCCCTGTTCTGATGACTGCCCTTGTGGCGTCAATGGGTTTCCTGCCTATGGCAATCTCTACAGGCGATGGCGCAGAAGTGCAACGCCCATTGGCAACAGTAGTGATCGGTGGACTCATCACTTCCACCCTGCTCACACTTCTGGTATTGCCTGCGATTTACCGCACCTTTACAAAAGAATAAATCACACACCTTATATATATTAAAGAGTAAGACACTATGCGACACATCATCCTCACAATAATGGGTACGATAATAAGTGGTGCTGCCATGGCACAAATGCGCCACCTGTCACTTCAAACATGTATTGACATGGCGATGAAGCAGAGTCCGACAATACGTATGGCAAACAAACAAGTGGAACGGGCGCAGGCATTGCAAGGCACGGCATGGGACTTGGAAAAGACAGAGCTGTCGCTTTCGCAAGACCCTACATCGGGAGGTAGTCCTGACAACGCACTGTCGGTAACGCAGAGTTTCGACTTTCCCACAGTATATATTGCCCGACGTCAACAGTTAAAAGCTGAGACACAAGCCGAAAGGAGCAGACTGGAGATGGAACAAAAAAACGTGGAGGCTGCTGTGGCTTCTGCCTATTTCCAACTGGTTTATCAGGAACAATGCCTTCGTAACCTAAGAAGACAAGACAGCATCATGACACGCTACCGTACCGTGGTGCGCCAACGTATGGAGGCTGGAGAGACAGGCAGACGTGAACTCATCAATGCAGAACGCTTACAGCGCGAAAACCAACTCGACATCGTAAAAGCTGAAAATGAGGCTGAGAATGCTCGATTGCAACTGATGCAGGTGATTGGCACCGATGAACCCATCACTGCCGCAGACGAACTGTTAACTCCCATAGAATTCGTCCTACCGGCCTATAACTATCAACAAACTCCAGAAGGACGGTTCTCCAACGACAAACTGCAAGCTGCTGAACGCCAGGTGAAGGTAGAAAAAAGCGGTTATGCCCCATCCCTCTCACTCTCACTACGCAATCAGATGGTTATCTCTTCATGGAATCCCTACAACGAAGATCGTAGCAGATATGACGGTGGAAACTTCATGGGCTTTGAGGTTGGTGTAGGCATTCCCTTGTTTTATGGCGCTACCAAAGCACGCGTCAAGGCTGCTAAAGCTGAGCGCGAACAATTGCAAATACAGATTCAACAGGAAGCACAACAACGTGAATCTCAATACAACGCACTATTGAGCCGTTGCAATGCTGCACGGCAACGAGTGGAATACTACGCCGAAAACGGTTGTCAGTGGAACGATGAGATGGTGAGACTTGCCACAGCTGAATACGAACAAGGCGAAATCGGATATGTAGAATATGTAGGCATACTGAAAGATGAAATCGATGTCTATCAGAAACGCGCAGAAGCCATCAATGAATACAACCAAACCGTCATAGAACTACAGCGTCTGTGCGGTACTAAATGATATTTACCACATCTATTCTTCATAGACAAACATCCTTTGTCCATAGACGAACCAGTATCCTTGCCCCCCATGATCCAAGAACAAATCAGGGAGCAAGGATACAAAAATATTATAAAAAGAGGTTTTTTGTTTTGGTCTTTCGAAAAAAATACTATACCTTTGCAAAATACACCAAACCAAAAAAACCTATGAGACAGCTGAAGATCAACACATCCATCACCAACCGAGAGAGCGAATCTCTCGAGAAGTACTTGCAGGAAATCGGTAAAGAAGAACTGCTAACAGTAGATGAGGAAGTGGAATTGGCACAGCGTATTCAGAAAGGCGACAAGCGCGCTTTGGAGAAACTGACAAGGGCCAATTTACGTTTCGTTGTTTCAGTAGCCAAGCAATATCAGAACAGAGGACTATCATTGCCCGACCTCATCGACGAGGGCAATATAGGACTCATCAAGGCTGCTGAAAAATTTGACGAGACACGAGGCTTTAAGTTTATATCTTATGCCGTTTGGTGGATCAGACAAAGTATCCTGCAAGCCATTGCAGAACAGAGCCGATTGGTCAGAATGCCACTCAATCAACAAAGTGCGTTGAGCAGAGTGACCCATGAGGCTAATAAGTTTGAACAAGAACACGAGCGGAAACCATCGTCGGAAGAACTGATGCCGCTTGTTGATTTGCCGCAGGATAAAATTGACGAAGCGCTCAATGCTCACACATGCCATGTATCGATGGATGCTCCATTTGCCGATGGTGAAGACAGTAGCCTCATCGACGTGATGGAAGATACCAACTCACCGATGGCTGACCGAGAACTCGTAAGAGAATCGCTGCGAGCAGAAATAGAGAATGCGCTGAAAACACTCTCCAACAAAGAGCGCTCTGTAATAGAAGCCCTCTACGGTATCAACTCACCAGAGATGACCATGGAAGAGGTGGGTGAAAAATACGGTCTGTCCCGCGAACGTGTCAGACAGATTAAGGAGAAAGCCATTAGGAGGCTACGTAATAATACGAACAACACGATGTTAAAATCATATTTAGGACAATGAAAACAATGACAAAAGCAATATTATTGCTTCTCATGGCGCTAACCATGCCAATGGTAGTCAACGCCAAAAACATAAAGACTCCGAAAGTCTATATCTTTGGATTTTCAGCTTCTTTCCAAGATTCCACCATCTACATGACCGATGTGCAGGAAATCACCAACGTCTGGATAGAAAGCAAAACAAAATTTCTGTTGGGCAGAGAACACTACTCACGCCAACTCAACGAATACCTCACAGCACAACAACACCCCAATAGGGTTTGCTTGGTAATATTTGCACTCAAAAGAGAAGATGCAGAGAAGAAATATCTCAAAATGAGAAAACAATACACGTTGAAGTCGAAACGCAAATACGATATGAAGTATCTCAATACCAACGACTTCAAATTCTCTACAGTCAATCTTGACATAGAAGAAGAACCAAAGAAATAAACGCAGAAAAGATAGTAAACAGTGTTTCGGTCTGCCGCTGGCATCAGCAATGGTGCGAGAGGAAAGTCCGGGCAGCATAGGACGTCCCACTTCCGAAAACAGAAGCAGTTGGCGACAGCTGGATATGGAAGAAGAGAATGACCGCCCGCAAGGGTAAGGGTGAGAAGGTGGTGTAAGAGACCACCAGCCGACGGGTGATCGTCGGGCTGTTCCATCTGGGAGCTGCAAGTTCACGTAAACCATCGTCTGAGGGTTGTCCGCCCGAGTAACAACGATGGAGGGTAGAATGCTAGAGACGTAGGGTGACCTGCGTAGTAGATAAATGGCAGACGCCTTGCTTTAGCAAGGAACAGAACCCGGCTTACAGAAACACTGTTTACTCTTTTTTTTATATTCTTTACTTTCCTTATCTTCCTACAACATGCGCTACAACTCCTACAGTACATGGATACGGCAACAGTTTCCATTTCGCGTACAGAAGATTTCCGTTGATGCTGGTTTCTCTTGTCCCAACCGAGATGGACACATCAGTACAGGAGGGTGTATCTTCTGCGACAACCGTACCTTCAATCCATCATACTGTAATCCTGAGAAATCCATCACGACACAACTGGAAGAGGGAAAACAGTTTTTCAGTCATAAATATCCGGATATGAAATATCTGGCATATTTTCAAGCGTACTCCAACACTTATGCAGATATAGACACACTGAAACGCCGCTACGAGGAAGCTCTTGACGTAGAAAACGTGGTAGGACTGGTCATCGGCACACGCCCAGACTGCATAGACGCAACAACACTCAACTATCTGGAACAACTGAACCAACAGACCTTTCTCATCGTGGAATACGGCATCGAGTCTGCCAACAACACCACGCTGCAACTCATCAACCGCGGACATACTTTTGAGACATCATGTCAAGCAATCAAAGCAACTCATGACAGAGACATACTTACTGGTGGGCACGTCATATTGGGACTTCCTGGTGAAGATGAGAAAGAAAGCATGCGCCAAGCCGATTTGATATCTGCCCTACCACTCGACTTATTAAAAATCCATCAATTGCAAATCATTAAAGGCACACCATTGGCACGCCTATACCAACAAAATCCTTTTCCGCTCTATACCGTTGATGAATACATCCGTTTGGTTACAGCCTATTTGGAAAGACTAAGACCTGACATCGTGGTAGAGCGTTTCGTGTCGCAATCGCCAAAAGAGATGAAGATTGCCCCACATTGGGGATTGAAAAACCATGAGTTTACCGACCGCCTTCTAAACTATATGACGAGGACAAATGCCCAACAAGGCCGGCTCTATCATGCACTCGGATATCAATAAGGTTTTATGACTGGCAATAGTCTTATGAACAATTGGGGATTAATAGCAATCATTATATGATGGTATCAGCCCCGTTTTTGAAGCACCCAACGCTGAGTATATATTTACACCACATTATCTTACACCCATTACAGTATTACAGTATTACAGTTTTCAAAAAGCAAAAACAATGGGTTTCCAGCATTTTTACCAAGCAAAAACATGAAAAATCCATTATATAAGCCTAAAAATCGTTTTCAGAAACTGTAATACTGTAATACTGTAATGGAGCTAAACGAAAAATATTAGCACAATTTCTTTACATAAGATTCTCAAAGTAAAGGGCACAAATAAAAACTATGGGATTCTAAAGTACAAAGGGCAACCATCTAAAGAAACGTGGTTGCTCATTCCACGATAGCATCGTGACTGTTGAGCAACTGCTGAATAGACTTGTGTCGATTAGACTTCATATAGCGATCTATTGCATCAACTTCTGGATTACGAAAAGCACGCCTTCCAACAATCTGATTAGCAACCCATTGAATTTTTCCAGCACGCAGCTCACGATGTATTTCCGCTTTGGTCAAGCCATCAGGTGTTGGGAACATACTCAAAATATAGAATGCCACACAATCGGGAACTATCATCTGACGAGTCATCATCGCACGCTGCGCGTCAGAATAATGCTGCAGATAAAATGGATAGTCGGCACCTAAATACTTATCGAGCGAGACACCAACCATATTGCTATCTACTACTATGCTCTGGTCAAAAGAACCAATCTGAGTATAGATGGTAGGAAGCACGATATCGGGAAACTCTTTTCTCATGCGCTTGAAAGCCTTCTGCAAGTCATGCGACACATCATCAAGACTGGCAAACTCCACCTGTACATCTGCCAACAAGCGCTGAAGCGTAGAATCGCAGAAGAAATGGCGGAAACGTTGGTTGATGCCAACATCATTCACATGGCCTATATGCAACACATCCTCTATCAACATCCGAGTTTGACCAGGATAGTCGGATTGCATCTGCTGCAAAGCGGAATAATCGCCAGTGGTCAGATAAAGCATCTCAATACGATCATATCGGTCTATCAACGACTGGTCATGCCCCATTTCAGTATCGCCCGATTTCAGGCGCCACTCACAACCGAGGCATATCAGCATCACAACCGACAAAAGTATATAAGTTTTCCGCATTGATATAAAAAAGGCCGTCTTTGTAATATTATATAATGTTAAAATACACCGCAAATTTACTAAAAAATATTTTATATTCCAAGTTTTAAGCAAAAAAAAGATAAAAAACAAGGTAAAAAGGCTAATTTTGCACAAGAAAAACTAATCAGAAAACAAACATAAGAGATTTTCGGTATATGAAACGTAAAATAGCAACTATTGCCCTCTGTGGCTTGTCTTGCTGTGTACTGATGGCACAGAAACAATTAGACATTACTGTAAAAAACACCATGAAGACGGAGCGTACCGCCCAACCCATCGTGATTAATCTTGCTCCATACGGTACTGACATCCGTCAAGCCATCGTTAAAATGAACGGGCAGGAAATTGCATCTCAGCTGGACGACCTCAATGGTGACGGCTGTTACGATGAACTCTGTTTCATGGCAGATATGCCAAAGAAATCTACGACAACCTACAACGTAGAACTGCTCAACAGCGGAAAACCAAGAAAATACAAGCCTCTGGTGTATGCTGATATGATACTGCTCAACAAGAAAGTAAAGTCCAACAACGAGCAAAACCTGTTTATCAGCAGTCTGACCGTTGAGAACGGCACAAACCCTTACTGGCAGATGCATCACCACGGACCAGCCTTTGAAAACGAGTTAGTGGCTTATCGCATCTATTTCGATCATCGTCAGACCGTAGATCTCTATGGAAAATACCGTAAGGGACTGGAACTGAAGGAAACACAATTCTACACCAACAAGCAGCAAAAGGAGGCAGGCTATGGTGACGACGTGCTCTGGGTGGGTAACACATTTGGACTGGGCACTATGCGCGGATGGGACGGACAGCAGCCTACCCTGTTGGAGGATGTGGATCATCGCACAGAACGCATCATCAGCTACGGGCCCTTACGCACGATAGTAGAAGTGGTGGACGATGGTTGGAAAGACAAAACGGGCAACAACGCTTTCCATCCCTATCCTATAACGATGACCACACGCTACACGCTCTATGCTGGTCGCCGAGACTGCCAAGTTGATGTATTTTTCAGACAAGCAGTTGCCAACCATCAATTTTCTACAGGTATCATCAATATAAAAAACTCAACGGAATATTCCGATCATGAGGGACTACGCGGTTGTTGGGGTTCTGACTGGACGGTATCTGCCAAAGATTCTGTAGGTCATAAGCGCGAAACAGTTGGATTGGGCATTTGCCTTCCCATGAAACATGTTGTGAGCGAACAGCCTGCCAACAAAGACAACTATCCTTATGTCATCGGCGGTATCGATAAGGCCATGCGCTACTATATCACGTTCGGTTCTGACAACGAGACCTTTGGCTATCATTCTGCCAAAGACTGGTTCGACTATCTCCAGTTGTGGAAGAAAGACCTCATGAATCCCGTTGTGGTAACGGAAAAGCTCCGTCAAACAAAATCCGAATAACGTTTGCGCCCTTTGGCATAATACTGCCAAAGAATACTAAACGTACAAGTATCCGGCAGGCTGGCAGAAGTTCTGCCGGCCTGAATTGTTTTACGGTCTTCTGCAAAATCCTTACGCCAACGGCGGAAGGCATGGCGTGCACGATAAACAGCCAGGAACTCGCTGACATTACGGTCAAGCAGGAGCGACTTCCATGCAGCCACATAGTCAAGCACCCAACGTATCAGCATCACCTTGTGAAGCTGTTTATCGGGCAGACATTTATAAAGCATGGTAAGATTATTGCGGAAATTGAGGAAGGTCTTCATGGGATTGCCCTTAGGGAGCGTTCCTCCTCCCACATGATAGACGTAACTCTCTGGCAAGCAATATATCTTTCGTCCGCTAATACGCAATCGCCAACAGAGGTCGATTTCCTCATTATGCGCAAAGAAACGACCGTCAAGTCCGCCCACAGCCCAATAGTCGGCAGAACGAATCATCATAGCAGCACCTGTTGCCCAATGTATTTCCTGCCGGAAATCATATTGTCCGTTATCCTGTTCTACCGTCTCGAACACACGTCCGCGACAGAAGGGATAACCATAACAGTCGATGAAACCTCCGCTTGCTCCAGCATACTCAAATCGGTCGCGGTCATAGATGGAAAGGAGCTTAGGCTGACAGGCTGCCACTTCAGGATGTACATCCATAAACTCGATAAGGGGTGTCAGCCAATGATGGGTCACCTCAATATCAGAGTTGAGCAGCAGATAATACTCTGCGTCTATCTGTTTCAACGCTTTATTGTAGCCTTCAGCAAATCCCCAGTTTTTATCAAGAGGAATGGTTCTGCACGATGGAAACTCGCTGGCAAGCATAGCGAGCGATTGGTCTGTCGAGGCATTATCTGCCACATAGATTACAGCTTCATCCTTGGAGTATTGTAGAACGGTAGGCAGATATTGATGCAACATTTTCTGTCCGTTCCAGTTGAGAATAACAATTGCCAGTTTATCCATCTTTTGCGGGTTGTGATATTGAGTTGTGATGTTCTTGTTTATTTTAATGTAACACGTAGGGCACTATGATCGTGATTGAAGTCGCCAAGTCTGACGGTCATCAGCTGGTTGTCATATTCCTCACGTGCTTCTGCGGCAGGAAGTTCCACACGAACGTAGTTTTTGGTGAATCCATGCATGGCTTTGCCTCGTGGTGCCTTTTCAAACAGAACTTCGGCTGTAGTGCCAATAAACTGGCGATAGAAATTTTCGGTCTTCTGATCGGAGAGTTCCAACAGTCTTCTACTACGCTCACGCTTATCTTGATCGCTGACCACATAGGGAATGGAGAGTGCCGATGTTCCAGGACGCTCTGAATAAGGGAACACGTGAAGCTGGGTAACATCAAGCGATTGCAGGAATTCAAATGTTTCCTCAAAGCATTCTGGTGTTTCGCCTCTACACCCCACCATAACATCCACGCCGATAAAAGCTTCAGGTGTTACTTCCTTGATGCGATGTATCTTATCGGCAAAGAGTTGACGGTCGTAATGGCGGTGCATCAATTTCAATACCATATCACTTCCACTCTGTAGCGGTATGTGATAATGGGGCATGAAAGCACGACTCTGAGCACAATAGTCGATGAGTTCATCGCTCATCAAGTCGGGTTCAAGACTACTGATACGGTAACGTGAGATTCCTTTCACTCCATCCAATGCCTTAACCAAATCTACAAAGCTTTCACCGGTAGTCTTTCCAAAGTCTCCGATGTTCACACCAGTCAACACAATTTCCTTGCCGCCTTCGGCAGCTGCCTGCTCTGCTTGTTCCACCAGAGAGGCGATGGTTGGATTGCGGCTGAAGCCACGTGCGTATGGAATGGTACAATAGGTGCAAAAATAATCGCAACCATCCTGTACTTTCAAGAAATAGCGAGTGCGATTGCCTCGTGAACAACTGGGTGCAAAACTTTTGATATCTTTGGTTTTCTGCACAAAATAGTGGCCTTCTCCGGATTTAGTCTTTTCATCCTGCCCATCGGAAACAGAAATATCGGCTCTACCCAACTCTTCACCCCATTTCTCTGAGAGGAACTGGATGAGTTGCGCCTTCTCGTTAGCACCAAGCACAAGACTTACCCCTTCTATTTCACTCACCGTTTGAGGTTTCAACTGAGCATAACACCCCGTAACGACAACAAAAGCACCAGGATTCTGGCGCACCAAACGATGAATTGCCTGACGGCATTTATGGTCGGCAACCTCCGTAACAGAGCATGTATTAATGAGACAGAGGTCTGCCCGTTCACCTTTCTGTGCTGTTGTCACTCCCATATCATGGAGCATCTTTCCAAAAGTCGATGTTTCAGAAAAGTTCAGTTTACAACCCAAAGTAAAATAGGCGGCTCGTTTTCCTTGAAATGCCGATGTATCAATCATACCTTATTTATATATATTACGTTTTCTCGTGCAAAGGTACGATTAAGTGAGTAGAATACAAAAAGAAAATTAAGTTTTTCTTTTGGATTATCGAACGTGAGTACCTAAGACCGACAGGTCAAAGGTACGATTAAGTGAGTAGAATACAAAAAGAAAATTATGTTTTTCTTTTGGATTATCGAATGCGAGTACCTAAGACCGACAGGTCAAAGGTACGATTAAGTGAGAAGAATACAAAAAGAAAATTAAGTTTTTCTTTCTACATTCCATTCTCCGGACCCAAATTAAGCACTTCCAATAATTACTATACCTATCTTATACCGTCGGGATGAGTTCGGGATGTCTTCGGGAACTCAGTTCCCATAAGGCACACAGCCTATTTACCTCGTCAATCCCAAGTAAGTCATAAGTAAATCCCAAGCAAGTCCCATAACTGACGGACGATAATAGGAACACGATGGGAGAACAAAAGTAAGTAAGAGAGAGACGCAACCTACACAAAACTGCTAATACAGGGATAGTAAAAAGCGATATAAACGGTGCTTTCTTAGTTGATGATTGGCCTCAATTGCCCATAGAACGGCAATTTAGAGGCAAATTGGGTAAAAGACAATGTGCTCAATTAAATGCAAAAAACGGGTTTTTCGCTGTTTTTTAAGAAATGCGCCAAGATTATCCAAATTTTAACATTTCGTATATACCTGTATATCAACACTTTGCGAAAAAGTTACAAAACAACACTAAAAAAAGTCTTAAAAAAAAGAACAACGTATTGAAAAAATGCCTACCTTTGCAACGTTTTAATAAACAAATGATTGTTTTACAGATTTAAAAAGCAAAGAAAAATGAAAAAATTGGTATTTATGTTCGTAGCTATTGCAGCTATCTCTTTCGCATCATGTGGTAACAAAGCTCAGACTGCTGAGGTTGACACCGATTCTGTAGCTGCTGTTGACAGCGTTGCTGACAGCACTGCAGTTGATAGCGTTGCAACTGATAGCGTAAACTAATTCGCTACGAATTGAGAGAAAAAGCCGCTAGACGAGAGTCTAGCGGCTTATTTTTTGTCCTTATGCAACAAAAGGGAAAAGTTCTACTTCACCTTTCCCCTACGTTCTAAACCATAAACATGATAATCACCTGAGCAATTATCACTCTTACAAACATACCGAGAGGATAAACCGAAGTATAGGCCACGGCAACATGTTCGCCCTCAATGGTCTCGTTGGCATAACCCAATGCCATGGGGTTTGCCATCGAACCACAGAGCAGACCACATATAGTACCGAAATCAAATTTCTTGGCCTTCAGGGCAATAATGCCTATGATAAGAAGTGGAAGCATAGTAAGCAATAGACCAACTCCTACCCACAGTAAACCTTCAGGACGTATGATGGTTGCAAGGAAATCCTTACCGGCAGCCAAGCCCAGACAGGCCAGATAAAGCGAAAGTCCCAACTTGCGCAACATGAGCGACGCCGACCGCGTAGTATAACTAATGAAATGTACACGAGGTCCCAAGGCACCTATCAAAATTCCCATAATAATCGGACCACCGGCAATTCCAAGTTTCACAGGAGTACTCATTCCTGGAATAGAAAACGGAATCATTCCTAAGGCAAGTCCCAACAGTAATCCGAAGAAGATGGCTCCGAGATTAGGTTCGTTGAGCACTTGTACTGCGTTACCTAAGAAAGCTTCTGCATGGTCAAGATTATCTGGAGTACCAACCACGGTCACTCGGTCACCATATTGCAAATGGAGAGCATCGGTAGCAAGCAGTTTGATATCGCCACGCATCACACGACTCACATTAACCCCATAAGTCTGTCGGATATGGAGTGAACCGAGCGTTCTACCATTGAGTTTTACTTGTGTCATGACAATTACACGACTCTCCACCGATGAATCTATAGAGTTCCAGTCTATCTGCTCCCTATTCCAGTCTTTCACTACGCGTTTACCAAAGAGAATATCCATGGCAGACACCTCATCACGTTTAGTCACCACAAGCACATTATCACCTATTTGTAATTCGGTAGAGGCAATAGGTACTATCACACGGTCTCCACGCCATATGCGCGAGATAATAAACTGACGGTGTGTCATCTGCGATATTTCAGCAATCGTTTTACACGAAATGGCAGGATTCACCACTTCATACTGCCCAACAAATGTCTGGTCTTCATCATCTTTATTATGAGGTTGCAAATCTTCCGGTTTGACAAAGAATTTTCGCAACAGAATCATAACAAATATCACACCAACCACACCAAGTGGATAGGTCACAGCGCAACCCAGTGCAGCACCACTATGCGACAGATGGGCATTGGAAAGTGCCTGTTGGGCTGCACCAAGTGCCGGAGTATTGGTGGTAGCACCACAGAGGAGTCCGACCATATCAGGTACTGAAATGGGTAATACCAGACATAACAATAGCGCCATGACCGTGCCAAGCGCAATTACTCCCATACTCCATATATTGAGTTTCGTACCTTCGTGACGCATCATACCAATAAAGTTGGGACCCACATGCAGTCCTAAGGCATAAACAAATAGCGACAAGCCGAATGTCTCAGCAAATGTCAGCATTTGTTCGTCAGCAGAAAAATGCAGGCTTCCTGCCACAATACCTATAAAAAACACAAAAGCCATGCCTAGCGAAATGCCTCTGATATGAATTTTACCAAGGGCAAGTCCTAAAGAGGTAATGAGCGACAGCACCACTACAGTCTGTACTGCTGAGTGTATAGTAAAAAGACTTTCAATCCATTCCATTTCTTGTTGTTCTTTTAACGAGTAGTTTTCTTATTTATTCTCTGTTTCTTGATATTCCATACGCTATTTTTCCCCCATATCTATTCTGCCTCACAATAATCAAGGCATGGGTGAAAAGAATTCTTATGCAAAGATAAACAAAAAGTTTGAATTACTCAACATTAAGCCTCAAAATACCAATAAGAACTGGTACGAATGAAAAAATAAACACAAACCCCAAATCGGTCATCAGAAAAAGTTGTCTTGCGAATTCTAACGATCGATTTGGGTTAAATTCAATCTAAAACTTCATATTCTCTTTTAAAAGAAATATGCCCAGAAAGAATTAGGGAGCAAGTTGGGAAGTTGCGATTTCTGTCCACTGTTGAGCAGTTTCATCACATTCTGAAAAGCATCCTGCGTCTGCTGACTAATCTTGTAGAGTTGCATCACCTCGGGTTCTGAGGCCGCTACCAACATCAATGCCTGCTCATAATAGGCAGGAATAGGTTCTCCGTGCGCATATTGTCGTTCAGCAATAACCTTAAAGGCTGGATAAAACTGATTACCGTCTTTATTGGCCAATAGAGCGCAAAGCAGCACATCTGCATATTTCCGTTCTGTCGGATAGCGGTCTGCCATAGCTACCATAGCTACCAGAAGATCAGCAGAATAGAATTGATCCAACCGTTGTTCATAGTCGGGCTTAGCATTTTTAATGGCTTCCAACTGCGGACGATGTTCTTCTGCCCATGACTTCATCACGGTCGAATGACTCAATATATCAAGGTATTTCTTTGCCAACGGATAGTTTTTTATTTCCAAATTGGTTACTGCCAATCGTCGAAGTACATTAAAACTGGTACCGAAGGTTGATAGTATCTGCTGTTGAAAACTCTGTCTAACAACCTCATTGGGCATATTCATCGAACGGAAAAACAGGCTATTGAAATGGCGGCAGAGCGGTTCGTCATGGTCTTTGAAGATAAAGTCATCCGCAGATGTCACGCCATAGAGGAACATCTCTTTGTTCAAACGTCCCTTCTCTATCAAAGCCAGTAAGGCAAATCGTCTGGCTATAAAACTCTCTTGTGCAACCCCAGGAGGTGTAAGTTCCAGTATTTCATCCCATTGCCGGTCTTCTGCAAGACATTCCAACTGACAATAGAACGCATGTATATTGTTGGATTTATCTTTATAACCAAGTTGATAGACCGAAGCCAATAAGAGCATTAACGTGGCCACCACAGCCACATAACCATTCGAGATAAATGACGGAAAATGGAATATTCTGCGATTTTTTAGTGTTAGGATGAATACTATCAAGGCTACGCCCCATGAAACCAATACGGCAGTAAGTGTCTTGTCCAATTCATTATCCCAGAACTGGCTGCCCACAACATAGACCACAGGAATCATGGCTATCCACAAGAGTTTACGCGATTCCTTGAAAAGGCGCACCACAACAATAGCTGCAGCCAGAAACACCATGACAGGAAGCAATGCCTGAACAGTAGCACCTACTACTGGATAATAATAGAACTGCATCAGCCAGGCTCCAACAACCTTCAACACGTCTCCTGGCATTACCGCACCAAGGAATATCATGTCAGACGAAGAACTATAGAATGTATAATTCTCCATCCATTTCAGGACATAATAAAAATTATTATACCATACGAGCCAAAGGCTTACAAAGAGAGCAAGGGCAGACAAAGCCATTGCCACAGATGTTGATATCTTGGGAATTTTCATCATTGTATCAGTTTATCGGGACAACGAAATAGTTCTACTACCTCTTGGGGCATATCCACCCTGCCATCCACAAAGTCAGGAATATTATATGATTTCAATCGCAGCGTATTGCTGCGCGGATCTTTCTGTGGCAACAAGAAAGGCTTGTGTGCCTTGCCATTAGCATCGAGGTAACCGAAATATACACGAGTATAACGACCATCAAGACGCCGGCTGGCAATCATTGCCCATCTGCCATTGGCAGACCACGCATGATAGCTATCTGTCTGATCCTTTGCATTCCACGCATCCACATTCACAGGTTTACCCGTCGTTAAATCTATCATTTTCAGGTCAGCCTCGTTGTGCCAAATAGGAAATGTGCCATAGTCCGCCAAAGTAAACAACAGGTATCGACCATCGGGAGAGATTCGTGGGAACGAAGCACTTCCTCCTTCCATACGTGCATTATATAAGGTATCGACCTGTTCTCCCAACAGTCCTGTTTGACTGTCGAAAGCCACGCGCAGGATAGAATAATGCATCTCCTTGCGCTCATCAGGAAGTTTCTTGGCAGGTGCCGAACAGAAATAGAGCCACTTACCATCGGGTGACCAAGCAGGGAAGGTCTCCATTCTTTCTTCATTGAGAAAACGATTGTCTGCAGTCACCTGATTCTCTTTAGTATCATACAATATCAAGTCTGAGGCACGGTCATAGACTTCCAGTGGCTGACGCCCCTGACCGAAGAAGGTTTGGTTGGTGGTGTTCGATGAAAAAGCGATGTATCTGCCTTCGGGATGCCATGCAGGATAGACAGCACCTTTCTGTGGTCCCATTTTCTTTGGATCCACCTTTTTCAGTTGCCCCTGATCAAGAATTATTGTGCCACCATTCTCTCCACGGGCATGAAACATCATGCGCTTCGCTGAGCGTCGGTCAAAATGATGACAGTTGATGCAAGCACTCGTTGTAGTTTTATTAGATACGATCTCGCGCTCACAAAAACTACCAAGCTCACGTTGGTAGATGCCCATGAATTGCCATGCTTCATACCCCGGTTCTATCAGTCGATAGGCAATCCAAGGATCAATACTATCCTTTGCCACAGAAATATTAAATGGACGATAACCGATACCATCTGGATGCTTTTCATCCCAGACAGCCACCTCTACCTGCATTTTCTTTCCAACAGTCTGTTGTAACAGGTGTTGCCAGTCGTCTTCGGGAATATCAATAACTTCGTCGCCATACACAGCCAATAATTCCTGTTCCGCCACAAGGAAACGCGCCTGAATATGTTCAGCTCCTTCTATCATGAAGTTGAGTGGTGCGATATTTGATGGAATAGTCACATCAGTATAATCGGGAAAAATGCCGGGCAGCGCTTGGCTTTGTTTTGCAGGTTTACGCATACCGCCACACCCCATTAGGAATAGCAGGAAGCAACAAGCCCCCACCCCAATAATCATTTGTTTTAAATCATTCATCTATCCATAGTTTTAGACATGCAAAGATACTCAATTTTTGTCAGATAAGAGCATCTTTACACCATAAAAATAGATAAACAAACGAGGACCGTGCCAGAGACACAGTCCTCGTGCCGGATAAACACGTTATCCTTGAAGTATTAATAAAAACTAGTTTCTTATTCTACGGTGCCTTTGCCAGCCAGACCGTCAGCATAACCAGCATAGCAATGTTTGCGGTTGTAGTTGCTGTCCCAAAGTCCAACAGGCTCGCCTGGACGCCATCCACTGTTGGCAGGAGCATCGGTAATACACCAGTTGGTGATACCGTATTGCTGTGCTTCAGGCACATACTTGAAGTATGCTGCAATAACATTCTTGTAGTATTCAGACATCTCTCTGTGTTGCTCATCAGTAAGATCCTGTGTCTTCAGCTTGTTACCGTCTGCATCCACATAACCCAGATCAAGTTCAGAGATCTTCACGAGTTTACCTGAAGCTGCAAGGATTTCGAACATCTTCACAATGTGCTGGAACTTCGAGTTGCGTGTAGCCTCGTTAGCATAGTAAGAGATGTGCATCTGCGTACCGATACCATCAATCTTAGTACCGTCCTTCTCCCATTCCTCAATCCACTTCACGAGCGAATTAGCCTTCATATTATCATCCCAATCAGACTCGAGATTATAGTCGTTGATGAAGAGTTTCAGTTCACCTTCACCACCATTCTCAGCGAAGCGCTGACGAGCCAGTTTCACAGCGGTGCGCACATAGTCAACATCACCGAGGTAATCCTGCCAATAGAAGTTGTTGGCAGCATCTTTCTCGCTCACTGTACCACGAGTAGCCGACTGCAAGTCATACTTGCCATCACCATCAAGGTCATCACCAGCAAGAGGCTCATTGACAACGTCCCATGATGTAACATAGCCGTTGGTTGCCTTCATCATACCAGTAATCCACTGATCCATAGCCCAAGTCAAGGTATCCTTCTTCTCTTCATCGGTGAGTTCAATCTTGTTGGTTTTCTCCATTACGCCCCAATGTACGTCAGCGAAATAGTAGTCAACAGCGTGATCAACCTTACCTATGTTGAGATTGAAGGCAATGGAGTGCATGGGGTTAGCATCTGTAACCTGTGAGGGGATGGTTCCTGTCATCTCATACTTCTGCCACTTGGTAGTAAAGTTGGGATTGGCAGGGAGACAAGCCCAGTGGATATAACCGCCAGGAGCACCGTGACACTGAGTAGCAGAACCGATGTTCTCGGAAGCCTTGTAGTAGAATGAAATCTTATATTGGTCACCAGCCTTCCAATTTATCTTTGGAGTATAGATGAAGAACTGAGTATCCCATTCATTTGCAGCATTAGCATTACCATGGATTACGATGCAGTTCTTACCTTCTGGACCTCCGGCAACAGCTGTTGGAGTGAATTGCCCTTTACCTGCTTCAGCCACCACAAAGTTATCCATTGACTTACCGCTTTCCATTGCGCCATTGGTGATATAGTCTTTGAAGACTTCCATTACAGGAGATTCAGAGTGAGTAATCTGAACGTTCTTGATATAGATGGAACCTACAAACTGACCAGTCTGACAGAGAACAAATCCACCATCGGCAGTGGCCACAAACTCTTTCTCAAACTCTTTCCATTCTGTATCGAAACCGAAAGAGCCTTCTGCGCGACCACCCCAGCCGCCAACGCCCCAACTCATGGTACCTTGACCAGTAGCCTTGATAGTCATCTTCAACTTATAGGTATTACCAGCAACAGTGGGCAGACCATCAGCCACATGATACTGAACCATCCAGTTGTCAATAGCTTTAGCGTTGTCAATCTGAAGAGCACCTTCTACGGTGTTAACCTTGATATTGGCCTTTACCTCATCTGGAGCCCAGAAATAATAGCCAGGGGCAGTACTCCAATCTTTCTCATAGTCAATCTTATCAACCTTAGCATCTGGATCCACCTCAATTTCCTTGGCAGCTATAATACCATTGAGATAGTTATTGTTCTGTTGTGAGTGCCAAGCCAGCGTATGACCATAGATGGTAATACCATTTTCTTTAGCGTTGTTGACAAAGGCTTCAACGGCACCGAAGTCCATTTTGCCATCATCTTTCACACATGAAGCGTACTTCATAGCGTTGCCCGCAGTCATCTCGTCATAGTTAGAGTTGGCCAAACGGGTCACCAGACCGTCAGCATTATAGTCAGAGGCAGCCAAAGCCACACCCAACTTGAAGTTGGGGTGCTCTGAACGGTTGACGTATGTTTTTAATGCGTCGTAGTCTGCAAGATATTCCATGCCTGCAATAGAGGCTGGTTTTTCGAAAGCATAGCCCAGCTTGTCGTCATCGACACACGAAGTGGCGAGAGCGGCAGTAGCCAGCAGCATTGCTCCTAAAATCTTGTTTGAATGTTTCATACTTTTGTTATTGTTTAAATCAGAAACCTAATTACTTTTCGAAGGCGAACCAATCGGATTTCACACCACGGTCGCGAACAACTAATGTATCCTTGGTAGCACACTTGATGCCGCTATACTCAACGGTGTAGTCAAGATAGAGCACATCGCGGTCTTTACCACCCCAACTGTTCTTATCACCTTTATCAGCATACTGACCTGTACCAGTAGCAGTTACACCTTCTACATTCGACGATACGGTACAAGTACCGTTGCCATCGAAGTCGAGTTTCAACAAGCAATCAATATTGTTGCCGGCATTATCCTTTGCAGGACGATCCCACTGTACACTATTGATACCAAGAGTCTTAAACTGGTTGAGCACTACTTCGTCCTTCTCTACGAATCCAGCATGACGTACAACTGTTCTACCGTCAGCGTAGTTATCAACACCACGACGCAGATAGTTTGACTGGTACTTGCTGATATATTTCACAGCATAGAGCACGTAGTTCTTTGGAGCCACATCCCAGTCACCAAGGTTGGTTATTGAAGGATTCTCAATACCTTCTTTGGGTTTACCAGAGAGGATACTGTCAACACCCACAGCGCTAACCATCTTCACAGGAATCACGTAGTTGAGTTCAGTAGCTTTAGGATCGTTGAAGAAATCATCGGTCAACTGTACAGTCACACCACCGATCACCTTACCTTTAGGGATAACGATCTGATTGGCAGCAAGTTTATAATAGTTGGAAGGCATAGCCACTACAGGCTGATCTGTGCCCTTGAACTTCATACCGTCGCAAAGCGAGTTGTCAACAGCAATCTGGATAATCACATCGTTTTTGTTGTCATACACACCACCCATTGTGGCAATGATCTGACACTGGTGGTTATTGTCCAGTTTGGTATCATACTCAGGATCTTCACCCAGAGTAATGGTACGGATAGGGTTCTGTTCCCCCTGATAAGCGAAATAAGTTGTCGAATATTCGAAATCGGGGAAATCCCAATCGCCATTCTCACAAGAAGTAGAGGCAAGAGCCAGAACCCCAAGGGCAACCATCGCTTTGATATTATTCATTTTCATTGTTTTTCAGTTTTTATTAATAATGTCATTGATTACCAGCCCTTATTCTGTTGGAGCTGATCATATTTCAGGGTCTCACTGTAAGGGATAGGACCCCAGTACATATAGTCTTTGTATGAACGTGTTTCTACGTCAACCACCTCATAGTGTGCGGGGTCGCCAGTAATCTTCATACCTTTGACAGTCTCATTCAAGTCTGCCTTCCAACGACGGAGATCCCAGAAACGGAATCCTTCGAAGCAGAGTTCTATACGACGCTCGTTGTGAATCAGTTCACGCATCTTATCTTTATCGGCAGCACATTCGTTCAGATAGGGGTCGTCAACGTTGGCACAGATGCCTGCACGTTCACGGATAGCCTTCATCACATCGTATGCTGAGAAGCCCATACGACTGTCTCTTGGTCCCCATGCCTCATTGGCAGCCTCAGCAAATCCGAGGAAGAATTCTGTGAAGCGCATGAGTGGTTTGATGTGGTGTTTACCCTGCTTTGAAGTAGGATTACAGTTTACATCACCATTGAGAAGTTTACGCATGTAGTATCCAGTACGTGTTGACTCACCATCCTTCTTGTCCATAGCATTGTTGTCAGTACCATCGAAAGCAGTAACGATTTCCTTGCCACCAAACTTAGACTTGTTCAGCACAATGAACTTAGCCAAACGTGGGTCGCGGTCTGCGTATGGATTCTGAGCATCATAGTTTGCTGCAGCAGCGCTGATGGGATAACCGTTTGCCATGGGGAAAGCATCGACGAGGTTCTGTGAAGGATTGATACGACCTTTACCAAACATAGTTGGTGGGAAGTTATTCTCCTCCATGCCAGAGCTTTCGCCAGCATTAGTACGCCAGAGCCATTCATTAGTATTCTGACCATTAGCGAGGTTCTTCAGAGCGTCGGCATTGGTAAACCAGTCATCACCCTTAGGATCGAGTTGTGAGACAGGATTAGAACCTAAATATTTGCAAACGTCAGCCATAGCCTTGGCAGCTTGTTCCCAGGTCACACCAGAACCTTCTGCAAAAGCAGGACTGGCTGCCAAGAGGTAAGCCTGTGCACGTACAGCTTTAGCAATGCGTGCGCTCATACGGTTCTTTGCAGTCACACCAAACACACGGTTGTACTGCGAAGCAGCAGCACCGAGTTGCTGGTATTTGGCAGGCACATCACCATCAGCATTGACGTCACCATATTCTTCAGGCAGCAATTCCACAGCCTTATTCACGTCGGCATCAATCTGAGCGATACACTCTTGGAATGTGTTACGTGGATAGTTGAACTGTGAATTCACATTCTCAGGCTCAGTCAGAATGGGCACACCCAGCAGTTTGCCATCTTCTGTCCATCCAGCGTGAGCACGGAGCAGGTGATAGATATAGAGGGCGCGCATACCATAGGCATCACCTTGGAAACGCATCTTATAGAGTTTTGACGAAACTTCGTCAGCTGCCCAAGTCACGTCCTCAGAAGTTTTGAGGAACAGGTTGATATACTGCATAGAGGCACGCAGATGCTGCCACTGGTCGAGAGGATTATTGTCCTTGCGCCATGCACCGCCTGCAATTTTACGGAATCCGTTGTTCACATCGTTTGAAACAGCATCGTCCGTAGCGGTTTCCGACCAAGGATAGCTCTCACCACCGTTACCCAAAGGATTGCTGATATAGGCATGTGCCAACAGTCCGGCAGCCCATGAAGGCATTTCCTTCAGGTCTTCCTCGCCTTTAAAGTTCTCTGGAGCTGGATTGAACAAGTCATCACAGCTGGTCAACGAGAGCATCAAAGGAGCTATCATTGTTGAAAGTATTGCTACTTTTTTGAATGTTTTCATTTTTCTTTGATTTATGAGTTACTAATTAGAACGAAGCTCTGAAACCAATGTTGTAAGAGCGCATCTGAGGTGCACCACCGATGTTGGTTTCCAGAATCTTACGCTCCTTGGCAATGGTCAGCAGGTTGCTTCCACCCACATAAACGTCGATACCACGTACGAACGAACCTTCGAAGAGGTTGCTTGGAAGTGCGTATGTAATCTGTACGCGCGAGAGGTTGAAGCGATCAGTGCTGTACATCCAGAAGTCTGAATAGCGGAAGTTGTTGTCACCATTGGTAGTGGTCAGACGTGGATAAGTGGCAGTAGCAGCAGTCTCGGGAGTCCAAGCGTTGCGAACTACCTCAGAGTACTTACCTGTACCACGAACCCACCAGTAAGAGTCGCTCTTCATGGCATGGCCACCCAACCAGAGGTTACCCATTGCAAAGAAGGTGAAGTTCTTCCACTTAGCAGTAAGGTTCAGACCCATGCGGAATGGAGTGTCCCAACGTCCGAGGAATACGCGGTCGTTATCATCAATCTTACCGTCGTTGTTCATATCAACATACTTGATATCACCAGGTTTTACCTCACCGAAGGTCTGCTCAGGAGCTGCATCGATTTCTTCCTGTGAGTTGAAGAAACCATCGCTCTTCAAGCCCCAAAGTCCGTTGAGCGGACGACCAATAGCTGAGAGATAATCAAACTCTATGTTCTCGTCGCGCTTGTCGGCAGTACTCTTATACCATGTACCGCTTACACCGAGGCTCAAATCCACTTCACCGATCTTCTTGTTTCCATATACACTGAAGTCAACACCAATACGTTTGTCAATGTTGTAGTTCACATAAGGAATAATAGAAGAGGTAGGATAACCAGTCTGTGTGAAGTAGTTCGGGAAGAGCGAAGTAGCACGTGTCAACATACCATCCATCTTGCTGGTGAAGAAGTTCACGTCAAAAGTGATAAGTTTGTCGAGCAACGAACCGCGGAGACCTACAGAGAACTCCTTACGCTTTACGAAGCCCATGTCATAGTTGTCACCACGCTGGAACTCAGTAGCAGCACCGCCTTCGAGGTCACCCCATGAATACCATCCACCAGTCTGTAAGATGGTCTTATACATGAAGTATCCGTCTTCGTTATCGCTGGCAGTGATGTCGATATCCTGGTTGATGATACCACCAGATACGTTCACCATCAAATCATCTACGAAAGTATCTTTCAGCACATCCTTAGTAGGACGCCATCCCAAAGTCACTGTGGGAGAGATTGCAGCACGGTTGCCTGCAGGCAACTTGGTTGAATATGGCATAGCAGCGCTGAAGTCAAAATAGTAAGTGTGGTCGTAGTTATACGACAACTGCAAGCCGAGGTTGGCATTGGTAGTGCGATGGTAGTGACCATTGCGCTGAGTCTGCCAAGCATTGGCGAGTGCCATAGCGAACACGTTATGTACGCCATCAAATGTACGAGCCCAATCAAACTGTCCGCTTACATTATAAGTATAGCGGTAAGAAGAATCGCTGATATACTGCTGACCGGTCTTCTTGTCTTCACCATACTGGGTGATGCTACCAATCATGTCAGGACCGTTATAGTTAGTCCAAGTTGGTGAGAAGGTAGCATAGCTGTTGCTATAACCCTGGTTGTAGGTAGAAGCATAGTCGATACCGTATTTAGCACGGAACATCAGACCCTGTGTCAGTGCAGCGAGATTTATGTCAAACTCAGTATTGAACTGGAACTGACGACTTACAAACTTGTTGTCACCTGCTGCGAAAGCATCAGCATAAGGGTTGGTGGGGTTCGACTGTGTACCACCGAAGAAGAATCCATTTTGCAGGTAGTTACTATTCATCACCGAACCGAGCGATACTTTGTCGGTTGACTCGATGAAACTGATGGGAATCAATGGAGAAACGAGATGTGGACGCAATGTAGCGGCCTGTCCCCACCAATCAGTCTTTGCAGCAAATGCATCGTAGAAAGTCACATTAGCATCGGCCTTAGCAGACAACCAGTCGTTGAATTTCACGTCCATGTTACCACGCACGAAGAAACGGCTGGTAAAGTTGTCCTTGGTATTACCCACCTTCAACAGTTCGTTGTTGCGATAGTAACCTAAAGTAGTGTAGTACTTCACACGCTCTGTACCACCGGTAACTTCGACGATTCCCTCATAGCGAGTGGTGAAGTCACGACGATACTGGCTATCGTACATATCAAAGTTAGGATAACGGTATGGATTCTTTCCAGAAGCGAAGTTATAGATTTCCTCGTCTGAATAGTTCTTATCATAACCGTCATTGATACGAGCTTGGTTATAGTAACTCATATATTCAGCAGATCCCAGATACTTGGGGAACGAGATGGGAGTACCAATACTCATGTCAGCATGTGCGTTGATACGGAGGTCGCCCATCTGTCCGCGCTTGGTAGTAATCTGCAACACACCCTTAGCAGCACGTGGTCCGTAGAGCACTACGGCAGCCGAACCTTTAAGCAGGGTAACTTGGTCTATTTCCTGTGGAAGCACGTTGTTGGCATCGCGAACCATTCCATCTACCACAACGAGATAGTCGCCATATCCCCAGAGACCGCCATTGACACCGCCGACCACGTTTTCGATATACTCGATACTGCTGGTGGCATAGTTCTTTTTGGCCATCTCCTTCATGTCTATTACCGACACACCGCCCATAAGGTCTTGTTTATCGACAGCGCGGAATGCCACTTGCACCTTGTCGAGCGTATCGGTCTCGGCTTCTTGGGCATAAACACCTGTTGAGCCTGCAACCAAAGCTGCACACAACGCAAGTCCTTTATATATATGTCTCATTTGTTATTCTGTTTAATCATTAATATTACCATTACCAACCAGGATTCTGGCCGAATTCAGGATACATCGTAACATCATCGATACGGAATGGCAACCAATAGTGCTTAGCCGAAAGCTTACGTGTCACGAGAACTTCCTGTTCAAAGTTGACCACAGCATTGTCCTTTGGTGCATTACCATCGAAGGGCACACTTGGATCACGGTCAAATGTCTGCTTGGTCTTGATAGTGTAAGGATAAACGGTGAGGAGTTTCCAACGACGGAGGTCATTGAAGCGATGGCCTTCGAAAGCCAACTCTACAGCACGCTCACGGCGAACTTCGCTCATGAACTTATCTACACTTGCGGTAAAGTTTGGTGCTACATGATCAACACCTGCACGGTCACGGATCACATTGATAGCATCCTCGGCAGAGAGATTGCATCCACTGGCTTTCGCTGTGGCACTTCCATAACCCTCTGCAGTAGCCTCTGCATAGAGCAGATAAACCTCTGCCAAACGCAGCCATGAGAGGTGCATGTGGAATCCCCAACCATAATCGTTATCAGCCAAGTTAGCACCGATGGGTATAAACTTATAGTTCAGATAACCAGTACGTGAGGTTGACTTCGGGTCGTTCACGCCATTACCACCATTATAGAAGTTGGCAAACTCGTAAGGACCATACTTGTCTTTATCGGCAGCCACGTTTTTGATCATCTTCACACCATCATAGACAATGTCGTGATAGAAACGTGGGTCGCGGCCTTTCCAAGGATGATGCTCATCGAAACCAGAAGCAGCGTTGACAGTTCCATCTTCGTTATAAAGAGGTTGTCCGTTAGCCATACCATAGTAGTTTACATAGTTAGCAGTAGGACAGAGAATGATACCGTCACCGTTACAGATAGCAGAGATCTGGTATGAGTTCATCTGGCGCCAGTATGAGTCAGCACCGAATGAAGGGCTACGCATGATAGCTTCGGTAGAACCAGGCATCAAGAAGTCCTTACGCTCATAGAACAGTTTGCTGTAGTCAGCAAAGTCAACAAGTTTATACTGGCACTGGCCTTTATCCACCATAGAGATCACTTCACCGAGCGCATCGGCAGCAATTTTACAGTAGTTGGCATCATAAGTGCGCAAATCGTTGTCTGTTCCATTGACCATCAGTGGGCTACCGGCATAGAGGGCAGCTTTACCAAGATATGAGAGTGCCCAGATCTTGTTAGGACGGAAGATGTTGTTACCCTTGGTAGGACGACCAGTATCGGTATCATCCCAATTGACAGGCAACAGTTTAGCGGCTTCACGGAAGTCTGCAATCATGTGGTCTGCACACTCCTGATAGCTCATACGTGGAAGTCTGAACTGCTCCTGTGGATTGAGAGGTTCAGTCATGTAAGGCAGACCTCCCCAATAGGTAGTCAGTTCGAAATAGAACCATGCACGGAAGAAGAGCAACTGACCTTTGATAAAATTGCGTTGTTCCTGAGTAGCATCAGTGAGCATACCATCTTCAAGGGCCTTCAGACCGATGTTTGCCTGACGGATGGCATACCATCCACCACCCCAGAGTGACTTCTTGAAACGGTCGTCTTGGTTGGAACCCTGATCAATAGACCAGTCACGGTCCAAGAAAGTACTACCGTTTTTACCCGAACCGTAAAGGAAGTCGCGGTATGAACCTTTATCAACTGAGTAGCCAGCCAGATATTCGCCGGCACCGGTAGTGATGATTTCATCTTCTCCCCAGTTGAATGAGCTTACCCAGTAGTGCTTGGCAACATCGGGGATGACGTTATACATCACCTCGACATATCCCTGGAAATTCTTGAAGTTCTTGAAGGCGTCTTCTTTCGACAACACGGTCTGCTCATCACGATCCAGATAATCGGTACATGAGCTGAGTCCGAGTGTCATGCAGAAAAGTGCACCAAGAACATATATAAATGTTTTCTTCATTTTCTTTGCGTTTAAAGTGTGATTTTGAAACCTAAGTTGAAACGCTTCTGAGTAGGATAAGCACTCCATCCACCGGTATTTGACTCACGGTCGTCTGGCATATCAGTCCAGAGGGCGAGGTTGTTACCGTTGACGAAAAGCTTCAGACTCTGAAGTCCAAGTGAGTGGAGCCATTTCTCCTTAGAGAAGGTGTAGGCGATTTCTGCATATTTCAGACGGAGATATGAACCGTCGAACATGAAGCGTGTACCATCTGTATATGGGCTCTTCTTAGTCAGCCATCGTGGCAGGGGCACATCACCGGTCTGGTTTTCCTTAGTCCAATAGCTACCTTCGTGGTAAGCGGTGTTACGTGTACCGCCGAGACTGCTCAAGCCCACCGAACGTGATACGTTGTTGGTGCCATAGAACTGTACGAAAGCAGAGAATCCCTTGAAGTCAACACCAATCTGGAAGTTACAGGTATTCTGAGGGATACTGGTGAATCCGTAAGGAATATAGTCGTTAGAGGTAATCTTACCGTCACCATCATAGTCAAGGATGATATAGTTACCGGGCATACGCTCGTCGTCGTTTTGGTCGTGAGCGGTACTACCATAGAGTTCGTCCCAGTTGTTATAGTAGCCCTTGTCAACATAGCAGTAGGTCTGACCGATACCCTTGCCAGCGTTCTTCTGGTAGATAGGTTTCAGTTCTGGGTCATCGCGGTCAATGATTTCACTCTTAGCGTGGGTGAACGATACGTTACCCCAGAGACGCCAGTCCTTATTGAGTTGTTTATTGAAGCGGATGTCAACTTCATAACCTTCACTGTTCACTTTACCCTTATTGACTGCAGGAGCACCACCGCCGAAGTATGAAGGAACGGCACGGTCGTTACCTGTAATCAAAATATCGGAACGCTTCTCCTTGAAGTAGTCGAACGATCCAGTGATCAGGCCACCGAAGAATCCGAAGTCGGCAGCGATGTCGAGCTTCTTAGCTTTCTCCCAGTGGAGGTCGGGGTTACCAAACTGTGTCTGTTGCCACCAAGTATAGGGGCTCTTTGCAGGATCCACACCTGTACTGTTCTGACGGAAGGCACCTGAGTTAGCCCAGAGGTCCATATAGAGCCAGCGCTGGTTTGACACCTGGTCGTCACCGATTTCACCGTAAGAAGCACGGAACTTCAACATATCAATAATGTGCTTATCGCGAAGCACCTTCATGAACTTCTCTTCACTGATAGTCCATCCGATAGCACCTGAGTTGAAGAATGCGAAACGGTTGTCGGGTGAGAAGAGTTCAGATCCGTTGTACGCACCGTTATACTCAATCATATATTTATGAGCATAGTCGTATGTGGCACGGAATACCCAGTTCTCACGATAGTAAGGCTGCTGGCTACCGGTAGCATACTGTTCACGGTTGAAGTTACCCATGGCACCTACGTTGTGCTGACCGAACTGACGCTGCCAGTTAACCTGTGCAGAATAGTTCAAGCGACGATATGACATCCAGTTGTTCACGCTACCAGCACCTGTTTTCCAAGCCTTGTTGTTCTTAAAGTCAAACTTGTAGTTCTTGTCGGTAGTAACATTGGTTACAATCTTACCGGTCTCAGGGTCAATCCACTGTGTGAAGTCATCCTCCCAGTCGGTGGTATCATCAATACCACGGCCTGTTTCATTGAAGGCGTTGTCGAATGCCAAACGTACCTGTGCACGCAATCCCTTGGTGATGAAGCCGAGGTCTTGTTCCAAGGTGAAGTCGGTGTTCAAACGGTCGTTAGTAGTATAACCGATACCGTTCACGATCAAGTCCATCATAGAGTTGGTAGCAGCCTGGTCGGGGTTCGGAGCATAGTAACCGAAAGCACCATTGCTGTAGATAGGACGGAAGGCATCAGGTGAGATACCATAGAAAGCAGACCAAACGAGATTTTCATACTGACCCTGTGTAGCTTTCTTCACTGCGTGTGAACCAGAGAGGTTTACGTGCAATTTAGTTGTCTTGGTAAGATTGAAGTCCAAGTTGCTGCGCACGTTGACACGGTCGTAAGAAAATCCTGGGTCATAACCACGAAGTGAAGGCATCTTCTTATAGATGTCACCTTCATGAGCGTAATCGACACTTGCGAAATACTTGGCAAATTTCGTACCGCCAGA
The DNA here is from genome assembly GCF_002251185.1 of Prevotella sp. P5-126. Taxonomy (NCBI): domain Bacteria; kingdom Pseudomonadati; phylum Bacteroidota; class Bacteroidia; order Bacteroidales; family Prevotellaceae; genus Prevotella; species Prevotella sp. P5-126. Next base: position 33,993 of record NZ_NPIZ01000089.1, on the reverse strand, counting down.
GATATTCACGTTAGCCTGATACGAAACTGCGACGTCCTTCAGCAACTCATCGACCCAGTTTACGTTAGGATAACGTTCAAACTCCTCCTGGTTGGCAGGATGGCGATACTTATTAATACGGTCACGAGTCAGATAGTAAGCCCAAGCCTCAGGACGGTAGGGCAACTCAGCCTCGATTACATCATTACGCAGACTGAGCGCATCGTAAGCATCCATCATATCAGGAAGCTTCGAATAACTCTTCAGCGTAGTGCTTGCACTAACATTGACCGTAGCCTTGCCCTCTTCACCACGTTTGGTGGTAATCAAGATTACACCGTTGGCACCACGTACACCGAATACTGCTGTGGCTGATGCGTCCTTCAGCACGGAGATGGTAGCAACGGAGTTGATATCAACGCTCGACATGGGGCGCTCGATACCATCGACAAGGATAAGAGGTGCACTGTTGTTCCACGACGTCACACCACGAATGGTGATGGTTGGATCTTCATCACCAGGCTGACCAGTAGTCTGCATGGTAACAACACCAGGCAGATTACCCGCCAAGGCCTGTCCCAAACTGGTCACACCACCGGTGCGCTCCAACACTTTCGCCGTGGTTTGCGTAATGGCACCGACCACAGACTCTTTCTTCTGTTGACCGAAACCAACAACAATTACCTCTTGCAGAGCGTTATCGTCAGAAAGTTCGATACGCAGATTGCGCTGCTTACCAACCTTCACGCTCTTGGTAACCATGCCGACGTATGAGAATTCCAGAACGGAAGCCTCAGAAGGCACGTTGATAGAGAAATTACCGTCGAAGTCGGAAACCGTACCCGAACTGGCATCTCCCTTAATTCTCACTGTAGCTCCGATGAGACTTTCACCAGAACCATCCACGATCGTACCCTTGACCGTGATTCCCTTCTGGGCAAATGCGCCCAAAGTGAAGAGCATCAGCATCGCGATCAAAGAGAGCGAACGCTTCATTGTTAACACTTGTTTAACCATGTTTTTTCATTTTTGATTTGATATTTTGTTTTAGGTTGCTGAATTCACAAGCTTATTTCTGCGTACAAAGTTACGTATTTACTATAGTTTTCACTTTTCACAGAGTAACAAATACTTTATTTAGACGATAACACCTTGCGATTGCGCACAGTTCCATCCTTTAACACTTGTTTAATGATATAAACACCCTTTTGCGGTTTTTCCACCTGTTCACCTCTTATATTATAATAATAGGTGTGAGCCACTTCCTGTGAAGAAGCCACCGAACCGATGCCCGAAGCGTTTTGTTGTTTCTCCCACCATTCTTTATACCATTGGAAGCAGGCATAGGCACAGCACTCCTCAAAGAGATTATATTTTTTCGCGTTTTGGAACGCTGGTCGCACAGTGCCATTGGCGAGATATTCATCAATATCGAGATAGTCATGGGTATGGGTGAGTGTCATACCGATATTACCGAAGTGGTCATGCACGGCTTTCCAAGCTGCGCCCCATTTCGACGTCGAACCAGTTGCCCAACTGCCAAAGTTGGGAACGACCCATTGGTTCCACTCATTATAGTGTCCCTCCGATGTACGTCCGGGATCTTCTGGCGACCAATCAATCTCGGTCACCATGACGGGTTTGAAATCCACTACAGGCACATCATTATGAAAATTGGTAATGAAAGTCTGTGGATTGCAGTTATTATCGGTAATGTTGCCATACCATCCAGAATAGACATGAACGGCATAACCAAAGTTATTATCACTGATAGGATACTCCTTATAGCCCACATAGTTCGACTGATAACCTGCACCCGGCACCCAGATTATTCCGGTGAATCCTGCTTGACGAATAACATCTACTACGGGTTGGAAGAAATCGTGCAAGGCATTGGGAGCGAGGAATTGTCCTTTTCCATAGTCATACCCATACTTTACGCCATTAGCAGAATATACATTGACGGGTTCGTTGGCGAGTTCGATAGACACTTTACCTGCCAACGCTTTAATCTCTTCATGTTGTGCAAATTCCCGCCAAACGGTCTTCAGATAATTCTGATAACCATCACCCACCTTAATATTCTGCGGACAAACTCCTGGAGGACGCACAATGACATAAAGTCCGTGGGCAAGCGCTTTCTTTATAAGAGGTATATAAAGCTGATTGAGGAAAGTCTTATAGCGAGCGAGCGAGAATTTAGAAATGTCCGCCTCATTGGTTGCATTTCCGCTATTGGTCCAACAAGGATCCATGTGCAGACGGAACACATTGCAATAAGACCCTTGCGACTTGTCGGTAATAGCCGTGAAGATTTTCTCAAAGAAATTCAGACATGGTGGAATGTCGGCTGTGTCGTAACCGGGCTTCCACGATTGCCATCGCCATCCGTTGAAATAGCGGTTGGGGGTATCCATCACACCGTGCAGCTGAATAGCCTTACCAGTGGGATCAACCAAATGTTTGCCGCTAACCTTCAGAGCAGGCAATTCGGTTGTGGTCTGTGCCCCTGCTCTTGCAACATTTGCAAAAAGCAGGACTATCAGCCACAGCCGAATTGATTTTGAATAGTTGAATAGTTGCATTGCTTCTTTTTTAGTTTTAGGAAACCATGTACCATGGTTTTTCCTGTTTTACATAACCCAGACTGCATTGGAGTCTAAATGGTTTGTTTAGTTTGATTGCAAAGTTACGAAGTATTTTGCACGAGTAGTTTACAGTGTGTAACATACACTTTATATAACCTATATCATGTATCAAAACCTTTTCATCATGTACCAAACAACACATTTTCCCCATATAAAGGATGGTTTTGGGCCATTTTCTGTCGTTTTATAGAGGTTTTAACACTTTCATATAAAAATACATGTAACATAGAAAAAAACACCGCCAATGATGGTTTATTGCGGAAAAAGCAGTAATTTTGGACCAGAAACAAATATCTAACCCAAACATCTCCTAATGGTCTAACGACCCTTGGGGGCTAAAACAAGAAAAAGACAATGAAACAAATCCATTCAGAACAGGCTCCAGCAGCCATCGGCCCTTACAGTCAGGCCATCGAAGTAAACGGTTTCGTATTCGCATCTGGACAGATTCCTGTAGATCCTGCCACCGGCAACTTTGTAGAAGGCGGTGTTAAGGAACAGACTCGCCAATGCCTCACCAATGCCAAACATGTACTCGAAGCCGCAGGCACCGATTTGAGTCATGTGGTAAAAACCACTGTCTATCTCGACTCTATGGACGATTTTGCTGCTATGAACGAGGTTTATGCCGAGTTTTTTGCTCAGCCCTACCCTGCCCGTTCGGCTGTTGCCGTTGACCGTCTGCCCAAAGGGGCTTTGGTCGAAGTAGAGGTTCTGGCTGCCAAATAAGCATTGCCATGGTATATAGCGACCGCCGGGTCATTATCTCGTTGCTCATCGTGGGTATCGCCATGATGGGAATCCTTTTTGTGCTGACCGACGACAACCATACAGAATCGGTACGCGCACGTAAAGAAGCTCCAGAAAAGTCCAAGCATCGCTATTATCACACCCAAGGACAGCGGGTGGAGTCGTTTGTGTTTGATCCGAACACAGCCGACTCTATCCAACTGCTCCGTTTGGGACTGCGCCCATGGCAGGTGCGCAACATTTATAAATACAGGTCGAAAGGTGGCATCTATCGCACTAAAGCCGATTTTGCTCGCCTTTACGGACTGACCGTCAAGGATTACCGCCGACTGGAACCCTATATCCGCATCTCGGCAGACTATCAGTCGGCAGCATCACTGTTTGCCGACGACCGTCACCCACGCGACACCTCTCGTATGCGACGTGACTCGCTCTACCAGCATCGCGACACTACGAAATGGATTAAGAAGATTACCAACACCCAACGCATCGTGCTCAACACTGCCAGCGAGGAAACGCTGCGTCAAGTGCCTGGCATCGGCACGTTCTATGCCAAGGAGATTATTCGTCATGGTAAATGGATTGGTGGCTATGTGGATGTCAACCAACTCGACGAGATTGAGAATTTTCCCAAGCAGGCCAAACAGTATTTCGTCATCAGCAAGCCCAATCCTGCCAAACTGAAAATCAACGAGTTGTCGTTCTCTGCTTTGCGGCGTCACCCCTACATCAATTTTTATCAGGCTAAAGACATCATAGACTATCGCCGGCTCTATGGTCGTATCCACTCGCTGGCAGACTTAGAGTTTTCTGCCGCATTCAGCGAACATGATTTGAAACGCTTGGAACCCTACGTGGAGTTTTGATTTCACACCGCACGGATATGTTTTTCCTACATTCTATTGTGCGATTCATTTTTTTATAGTACCTTTGCCAGTGCGGAACATCCGCCTAACCTATACATAAAAGAAATGAAAAAACTAACATTACTATTGTTTATGGCTATACAGACCATGACTCTACTCGCTCAGGAAAAACTGGTGGCCCTCAGTTTTGACGATGGTCCCAACACCACCACTACTGTCCACATGCTCGATGTATTGAAGAAACATGGTGTCAAGGCATCTTTCTTCGTCATTGGCAACAATATCACCGAAGAGAGTGCCGTAGTGATGAAACGTGCCCACGACGAGGGCCACGAGATTGAGAACCATAGTCTTACCCACAGTCCAATGTCGCAACTCACGCCCGACTCTATCCGCAAAGAAATCAAGACAACCTCGGCTTTGGTCGAGAAATATGTGGGTGAGGCGCCTGTGTTCTTCCGTCCACCATATATCAATGTCAACCAGACACTGTATGATAATGTCGATTTGGGATTCATCTGTGGTGAAGGTTGTGAAGACTGGCTCGACCATGTCACTGCCGAACAGCGTGTAGAGCGCCTGACAGCTTGTGCACGTGACGGTCTCATCTTCTTGCTCCACGATTTCAAGGGCAACGAACAGACTGTTGCTGCTGTCGATCAGCTCATTCCCATACTGCAAGCCAAAGGTTTCCGCTTCGTCACAGTCAGAGAACTCTTCAAGGCAAAAGGTATTAAAGCACAGAAGAATCTGATTTACAGCGATGTTATACATCCAGAGCATCGCATCCAGTAGTACCACACTGCTCTTCTAACCGCACCATCTATGTAGTTTCTACACTTCGTGGAAAGCCGCCATAGACGAAAAGAGTTGAAAAGATTTGCATAATTGAGGATAAATCTTTAATTTTGCCCACATAACGTGCAAAATCGATGACATTCGAACAAGAAATAGCCGAATACGAGAAGTTGCGACAACAATATCAAAACATTGTCGTCAACAAGATGGACAGAGCAGAATACCTCAATTACAATGAGATACTCTGCTCTACCCATTCATGTGCCATAGAAGGCAACACATTCTCTGTAGATGACACACGCGAACTGAAAGAAAAAGGACTGGGCATGATTCCAGCAGGCAAGAGTTTGCTTGAAGCATTCGAAATGCTTGACCATTTCGATGCATTCGAATACATCGTCCAGCATATCCAAACACCACTCAACGAGGAACTTCTGAAAGAAACCAATAGGCGAGTGACTTGCCACACCCTATCCTATAAGTCACCAGATGCTACACCTGGTGAATATACCACAACAGATATGGCAGCAGGCGACACTGTCTTTGGCAGTCACGAAAAACTTGTGGCAAAGGTTCCCGAACTTCTCGCTTCTACCGAAAAAGCTATTCTTGCTGCGCAGACTTCACAGTCTGTTGCAACATCGTCGATAGCAATACCACACCCTATGGTCATTGCTGCACGCTTTCATGGTTTCTACGAATACCTCCACCCCTTCCGCGATGGCAACGGACAAACAGGTCGCCTCATCAGCAACTACATCTTGCTACGTTTAGGCCATCCACTACTGATCATCCCAGCAGAACAGCGACAAGAGTATATCTCTGCACTACGTATGATTCGCACCGAAGCCACTGATGAGCACCTTATACTTTTCTTCTTCAAGATGGCAACGGAAAGAATGCGCAACGAACTGAAACAGAAAGAGATCAACACCAATCTATTCAGCACATTCCTCTTCTAACCGTTGCTATCAGCAAAGATGTTTCGCGTGGTCAAAGCCCTGACCGGCGTACAAAAATTTAGTTTTTAGAAAATTTCGACCACACGACCACACTATAGCACTAATACGTTGATTTACAACAAGCTACACCGTGGTCAAAAGCCTTTTCACTGTGTTTTTCGACCACATATCGACCACAGTCTATTTTTTCAACTTGCTCCAAGGCGTTTCACGAGATAGTCTGTACCATATCTGGTGACACGTCTTTCCAAACCAGCAATCTGTTTCAAGTGACGACCAAGTGTTTGTATATTCGCCACACTCAAGCCACTGCCGAACCGAGTTTTCAGTTCGGCATAGATTTTTGCTACTGACAGATACTCACCCTCTATCTCATTGGCTGCCGGTGAGAAACATGCTGCGAAACACTGTTCAACAGGGATGATGGTGGTAAACCGCTCGTTGTTTTCCATGACAAGTCTCGTTTGTTCCTCGTCAAACCATGTTTTCTCACCATTTTCTATTGCCTCAACTGCCTGTGCATAAAGTTGTTCGTGGTTGGGACGACAATCCACACGTATAGGAGCAGTCAACTCGATAGCCATAAAACGGCGATTGCCTGACGGATCTGCCAAGATATCGTCCATATTGCTGGTGGCAATAAACGAGGCGAGACGCGGAAATTCCTCAACATGAGTGCCATAAGCGCGTTTGATCTTGATATTAGACAACTGGATGAGGTTTTTCAGAAAACCCTGTTGCACCTTGGGCGATATCTGGTTGAACTCGTCGAGATTGATCAGCAGAAACTGCGACATAGCCTGCAACACCTGACGTTTCTCGTTGAGTAAAAGATTGTCATTATAGCCCCATTGCAGTTCGGGCGGTAGCAAACTGCGACAAAACGTACTCTTATGGTAACCCTGTGGCGAAATGAGCAGAGGCACCATACTGTTGCCATACCGTCGGTTATACTGTCCTCGCCATTGGTTGACCATGGCGAGAAACCAGATGCGAAACCATGTTTCCCAGTGTGGATTGGCGGTTGGCACGGTTCGTGCCAATGCTCCGATATGGTCTTGTCCGTCCCATTTTCCATGCAGTCGGTAGAGATAATGGTCCATAGGATTGTATTTGCGTATGATATCCGACTCAAGATAATTTTTCACATCTTTATAGGAGACATTGATTCCTGCCAGAAGGAGTTCGACCGCCATGCGTTTTTTCACGCGTTCATCGAGTGGTTGAAAGTCATAATACGCTTTCTGCCGATTCAGATACTCGGTATATTTCATCAGATCATTATAGCGAAAGTCATAGTGACTGTCAAAATAGGCAATCATACGCTTAATCTCCGAAAGCGGATTTTCCGTTGCATCATCGACTTTCACAGGCGATGGCATATCCAACATATCAGATTGACAATCTACCCCATAGCGATTCACGCGAAGCGGTATCGCCTGAGGATTGTAATATGGATGGGCATCGAGAGTGTTGAGGAAATTATCATACAAAGTAGATACTTCCTTCGCCCCTTTTCCTTCAATCTGTGAGAGATAGAGCGGTCGGATGCGTGCTGCTGCCTGACGGTAGAGGTGTTTTGCCACTTCTTCATCAGTAGGCAACATGCCATTTTCATCGGCATAGCGCACCAACACCACGATGCCCTTAGCATCGGCAGCGGTCACCACAAGGTAGGTAGAGGGCAGAAAAGCGGCATTTGTCTTGGCTTTTTCGAGTGATTCTTTCCCTATAATGTCATCAAAATACAACATAAGAATACCATTGTTACGGGTCATCATAAGGTTGCCGTTGCTGTCTTTTGTAAATTCAGCAGCAGGGAACACATGGCGCCAAGTGGGGATGGCATGATGAAAGTCGTAGCCCAAAATACTGTCGGCAACCTCTTCTCGAAATTTTCCCACAGTCTGTTGCGCATCATCATGTGCAATTTGCTCCATCCATTTCACGATGTCAACGGTTCTCAAGGTCTGTCTGTTTTTTGTGTTTCTTCTTGTAATTGTGAATTTCATAGTGTTTATATTTATTTGTTGTTCAATAACTTATGTTTATTTCCCCATACAGGCACCCGTATCTTTTATGGCTATCCAACATTTTCAGCCCTTTGCCACATACCTGACAAAAGTATTATCAAACGTTGGATAAAGGTATTATCAAACGTTAGATAAAAGTATTATCAAACGTTGGATAAAGGTATTGTCAAACGTTGGATAAAAGTATTGTCAAACGTTAGAAAGATGTTCTTTCAACGTTGGAAAGATGTTTTTTCAACGTTGGAAACGACTCATATCAAACGTTGGGCAAAGACTTATACGCCTGCATGGTTGACACTTATTCAATAGGCTGATCTGTCAGCATGTATTCATCTTCATAATGGTCGAATGTGACATAAGAACAACCATTGTCTTTAAGCATACCAACAATCGCTTGCTGTTGTTCGGAAGACAAATGTTTTTCTCCTCGGTTATAACGATAGAAGGTGGAAATACTGCCCAAATAATTGATCAACTGTTGACGAACTTCGCCAATTTTACCATACTCCACTTGCTTCAACATATTCTTCATTCCCCATGCTGTTTTCACCATTTTCAAGCGCACGAAATAATGACAATCGCCATTATTGACAGCATCGGGATAGATGGCAAGTCCTTGGTGGAGATCAGCATCTTTGTAGTGCATAGAGATTTGTCGAAAACATTGTGAGGCAAGCGGGCATTGGGTATTGAAACAAAAAGCCCATTGGTCAGTAATCAATCGTTTGACAGTCTGTGTTTCGATAGGTTGTGTTTTCATAAGCTGTTAATTATTAAGTTATTAAATTAAAAAATGTGTTTCTCGTTATCTGGTTCATGCCCGTTAGGCTGATAGGGCGTGATGTGTTTTTCCGCCTACAAAGATAATAAATTTGATGAGCGAATGCAAGAGTTTTCCAATATTTTTTTTCGGCTTTGCTTTTTCTCCATCTTCAGAATCAATCATTTTTTTCAAACAAAACAGGACATCGAGGATCTCTCCCTAAATCTGATTTTGGTGGTCGATGTGTGGTCGAAAATCACAGTTTCCGCCATTCGACCACACAGGGCATTTCATTCTCCTTCAATGTTTTAGACCAGTCTGGTGGTCGAGTGGTAACAAAAGTGCGACATCGCGTGTGCGCATGCACGCGAAGGTCCTTATTCATAGAAAACGCATCCTTTGCTTTTTTTCTCCAAATATATAGCTTTTGCAGCATACTAAGAAAACAAGCTGCTATTACGCATCAGGTTGTATGGCAGAAACATGCTTAGGAATTTTGTGATTTTACAGTCTAAAAACTATGGAATTTTGTGATTTTGTAGCCTAAAAACCACGGAATTTTGTGATTTTACAGCCTAAAAACCATGGAATTTTGTGAGAAATACACCTAAAAACTATGGAATTTTGTGATTTTACAGCCAAAACGCTTGGGAATTTTGTGAAAAACAAGTATCTTTGCAAACAAAATAGAACCAAAAAGTATTGATTATGAAGCTTTTGCAAAGAAAGATTGACAGCATTCTAAAAGAATGGAAGAAAAACGAGAACAGACTTCCTCTTATCGTCAAAGGTGCACGACAAGTGGGAAAGACAGCTTCTATCTTGCAATTTGCCCATAGCAACTACAAAAATGTGGTAGCCATCAACTTCGTATTGCAACCCAAATACAAAGCAATATTCGAAGAAGGTTACGAGGTGGATGACATCATCAGAAATCTAACACTTATCGATCCTTCTCTGAAGATTGAACCTACAAACACTCTTATCTTCTTTGATGAAATGCAAGACTGCCCAGCCTGCGCCACCAGTCTGAAAGCCTTTAAGATAGACGGCAGATATGATGTTATCTGCTCTGGCTCGCTGATGGGCATCAACTATCAGGAAATAGAATCAAATAGTGTAGGATATAAAGAAGATTACACCATGCATTCCATGGATTTCGAAGAGTTTTTGTGGGCAAAAGGTTATGACTCCTCTTTTATAAATAGTCTATACGACAAAATGACTACCGTCACTCCACTTACTCGTATAGAGATGGATATTCTGGAGAAGATATTCCGTGAATACATGACCATTGGCGGCATGCCTGCTGTGGTCAACCAGTTTGTCTCTAACAAAAACTTCAGTGGTACACTCAAAATGCAGCAACAACTTCTGCTCGACTACGAAGAAGACATTACCAAATATGCACACGGACTCGACAAAGGCAGAATCAAGAATGTCTATGACCACATCACCGTGTTCCTTGGACAAGACAATAAGAAATTCCAAATAAGTAAAATTGCCCGTGGAGCGAGAAACAGAGAATATGTGGGAACCATTGAATGGTTGCGCAATGCCGGTATCATCAACGTATGCTATTGTTTGTCACAACTTACCCTTCCATTGAAAGGCAATTATGATCCCAAAACCTATAAACTCTATTATAAAGACACAGGATTGTTGGTTGCCTCACTCGACGAAGAATCACAAGAAGACCTAAGGACAAACAAAAACTATGGCACATACAAAGGTGCTATTTATGAAAACATCGTGAGCGACATGCTTGTCAAACAAGGATACAACCTGTATTTCTATCGCAATGAGAAATCCACTATTGAGATGGACTTCTTTATCCGCGATGCCAAATCACTCATCCCCGTAGAGGTTAAAGCCACTGACAATGCCACTAAATCACTGTCAAAACTGACTGCGCAAGATGGAAAATATCCCGACATCCGTTACGGCATCAAACTCTGCAACAAGAACATAGGATTCAATGGGAAATTCTATACGTTTCCCTACTTTCTCACCTTCTTGCTCAAAAGATTGCTGAGCACAAACTCCCTCACACGCTGAGTATATTCCTGATGATGGTCACGATAGGCGTGCGCATGGTCTGACCCTGTTGCCACATAGATGGCTTTGCGACCGTGTGTCTTTGCCTCGTAAAGGGGTTTCAGCATGCGATAAGGCACGAAGTCATCGCAGTCGCCGTGGATAAAGAGCATCGGTTTCACACTCTTGCGCACCTGGTCGATCTGTCGGGCTTCGTCAAACGACCAGCCATAACGTGCCTCGCAGAGCCACGACGTGGTAGTCATCAACGGAAAGGCGGGCAGTCCAAACTGATCTTTCAGCTGTGCAGCAAACTCATCCTTCACCGAGCTGTAGCCACAGTCTTCCACGAAACACTCCACTCTATCGGGTGTTTGCTCTCCAGATAGCGCCATCACCGTAGCGGCACCCATCGAAATGCCATGAATCACCTGACGCGTTGACTGCCCGTCAGCAAAGATGCCATCAGCCACTTCCGACCATCGCAACACATCCCAACGGTCGTTCCACCCCATCTGTATATGGTCGCCCTCACTTTCGCCGTGGGCATAGAGGTCGGGCAATAGCACATTGAATCCCATATCGTGATTGTAGAGATAGGCAATATGGAGCATACCCTCTGCCCTCACCTTATAGCCATGCACCACCACTGCCGTGCGGTTGGTGCGTTTCGGCGCATAGAGGTAGATGGCATGGGCACGATAGCCCGATGGCATCGTGACAAAGGTATCTTTCACACAGTGGTTCTGATAGACAGAATCCATCCAGTGTGTCGTCCACGGACATTCGTCTTTGATGCGGTCTTGCCAATGTTCGGCACTGTTACGCTCTTGTTGTGGATAGCCCAACGAATAGTCGATCATATAACTGCTGGCTACTGCCAGTATCAATGCCACCAGTATCAAAACAATGGCAACCGAGGCTTGGAAGCGTCTTTTCTTTCTCTTTATCATTGCGTTACAATCTTTATTATCTTTGCTTTTTCATTGGCGAAGATACAACATTTCATGCAAACCTGTATCATCCTCACTCATATTTTATAATATCTTCACAACCGCAAGAGTCTTTCCACCATCTCTTGTCATCGGAATTATTCGTTTCTTATCATCAATAACCAAAAACACCTAAACGATAAAGAAACAAACACGAATGCTTGGTATTCACAGACAAATAGTGTAACTTTGCATAAGACTATTACTATTCCCAACAATAACATACCACACTAACATGAAAAAAGTATTATTCCTATTGCTTCTAATTGGAACAACTTTCACTGTATCTATATCAGCTTCTGTCAATATACCATTAAACGATGGATGGCTTTTCAACCGTGGCTTTCAAGCTTCTTCTGGAATGACAAAAGTAAACCTGCCACATACATGGAATGCAGAGGACGGAATGTTTGGCAACACCGATTACTATCGCGGACTGTGTAACTACACCCGTAAACTGCAACTCCCTATCCAATACCAAGGGAAACGCATATTTCTGAAAGTCGGTGCTGCACAAACAGTGGCTGATGTCTTTGTGGATCATCATTTTGTAACACAACACAAAGGCGGATATACGGCATTTGTGGCTGAGTTGACCGACTTGATCAAACCAGGAAAGGAGAGTACATTGGAGATTCGTGTCAATAATGCGCCAACTATGGATATTGCACCTATATGTGGTGACTTCAATATCTTTGGCGGTCTATACCGTGGTGTAGAACTGATAGTGACCGATGATGTTTGTATTGCACCTGACTATTATGCAAGTTCTGGCGTGTTTTTCACTCAAACAGAGGTAACAGAAAAGAAAGCCGCATTGAAGATAGAAACGCTACTTTCTTCAAAAGAAACATCACTGGATGGTTGCGAAGTGGAATTTCAGTTATACGACAGGGGGAAACAACTTCGTCGCTTGGTCTGCAACGAAATATCGGAAGGGAACAAGGTGGTAATGACCACTACAATAGACAATCCTCACTTGTGGAATGGAGTGAAAGATCCGTTTCTGTATCAGGCTGTTGTCATATTGCGAAAGAATGGACGAGAAATAGACAGGAGGCAGGAGGCAATAGGATTCCGCTATTATCACGCAGATGCAGATAAAGGATTCTTTCTGAATGGAAAGCCATATCGACTCAATGGGGTTAACATGCATCAAGACAGGGCAGAAATTGCCACAGCACTCCGTCAGTACAACCATGACGAGGACTTGGATATCGTTCAGGAGATGGGATGCAATGCTATCAGACTCAGTCATTACCCCCAATCCAAATACCTACACCAACAAATGGATCGTCGCGGATTGGTAGCATGGGCTGAAATTCCTTTCGTCAATGTATATGTCACAAACCCCAACTATGACGAGAACCTACGTCAGCAGTTAAAAGAACTGATACTACAAAACTACAATCACCCCTGTATCTTGTTTTGGGGACTCTTCAACGAAATCAACTCTGGATGGTTAGACCGCCCTTCTAAAATGGCAAAAGACCTCCATGACTTGGCACATCAATTAGACCCTTCACGCCCAACAATGGGGGCAAGCAATCAAGATGATGATTTCAACGGCACACCCGATTTGATTGCATTCAACAAATATTTCGGATGGTATGACGACAAAATGGGAGAAATTGGCAACTGGGCTGACAACGAGCACCGCAAACACCCAGAAAGGAAAATGGGTATCAGCGAATATGGAGCAGGCGCATGCGTATTCCAACAAACAGATTCATTAATTCACCCAGACCCATTAGGACAATGGCATCCTGAAAACTGGCAAACCTATTACCACATCAGGAATTGGACTGAACTACAGAAACGCCCATACCTCTGGTGCAACTTTATTTGGTGTATGTTCGACTTTGCTTCTGCTGGTCGTAGAGAAGGCACCATTCCTGGTCGCAACGACAAGGGACTGGTAACTTACGACAGGCGCACAAAGAAGGACGCTTATTATTTCTACAAAGCCAACTGGAACAAAGACGATCAATTTGTGTACATTGCAGGAAAGAGAAATACACTAAGAAGCTGTAAAACCACTATTATACTGGCATTTAGCAATAGCGGCCCTGCCAGCTTGTATATCAATGGAAAGTCTTACGGACAGGCATTTCCTGACAACGTTAATGTGTTACAATGGAAGAATGTTACACTGGACACTGGTGTAAACACTATCGAAGTTAAAAACAAACACAGTAAAGACACATGTACATGGGTATTGTCTGAAACCATTGACTAATATCACTTCACAACGAAAACGATGAAACACCTACTAATTACTACAGTGGCACTGATGACATTGGGAACTAACGCAATGGCACAAACTGAAAACGAATGCCTTGACTTCCTCTATCAGCACATGCCCACACCCGACAGCGTGGATTACCCCAAATCTTATTGGCGCAACCAAGTGCGACTCGCACTGAAAGCCAGAAAGACCATGCCCTGGGGACAAACCGTACCCCTATGGGAATTTCAAAACTTCGTACTGCCCGTGCGTGTCAACAACGAAGCACTCGATGAAGCACGTGCCACCATTTATAAAGAACTGATGCCACGACTGAAAGGAATGACTATGGAGGAGGCGGCACTCGAAGTCAACCACTGGTGTCACGAGAAAGTAAGCTACCGACCAAGCGACGGCAGAACCGCTGCACCACTGGCTACCATGCGCAACAGCATAGGGCGCTGTGGCGAAGAAAGCACCTTCACTGTGTCTGCCATGCGTAGCGTGGGCATCCCTGCACGACAAGTATATTGCCCACGATGGGCACACACCGACGACAACCATGCATGGGTTGAGGTGTGGATTGACGGTAAATGGCGATTCTTGGGAGCATGCGAACCTGAAGCCACGCTCGACAAAGGATGGTTCAACTGGGCTGCAAGTCGGGCCATGCTGGTAAGGGCATTCGACTATGAAGGCAACAGCATCTCTACCACCACGACATACGCTCCAGTCAAGACTCTCAACGTGAAAGTGGTGGACGAGAACGGAACGCCCATCAAGAATGCCACCGTAGATTTCAGACTCTACAACTATTCGGAGTTTTATCCCTTGCATACTGCAAAAACAGATGCAGAAGGATGCGCTGCGTTTCTAACCGGATACGGCGATCTGCAGGTATGGGTGAGCACTGGCGATAGATACGGAGCTATGAAGGCTGATGCCTACACCACAACCATGACCATCACCCCCAATCGCAAAACAGGATGCGAATGGACTGAGCAATACGACTGGCATGTGCCGACAACTGTACTTCAAGAACCTGACCGCAGCATTGTAGATACAGTCAGCGCAAATGGAAGACGACTGATGCGCGAAGACAGCATACGCGCTGCCTATCAGCAACATACTTTCTACAAAGGACAAGACGAGACGCTTCGCAAAGCGCGTAGCAACTGGAAGGTAATAGAACGATTCATCAAGGAGAACCACCCCCATACGGCTCTCGTGCTGAAAGGCCTCAACGAGAAAGATCTAAGCGACGTGACGATTGATGTGTTGCACGATGCCTGCCTCATGAACGAAGAGGCTCTAAAATGTGGCGGTGTGCGCATCTCTACCGAACACCTCCGTCCCTTTGTGGCTTTCCTGCAAAAACAACTGCCGAAGATGACCGCTAAGGAATGGATCAACTGGGTGGAACAAAACATTGCTGTAGATAACAGCAAAAATCCAAAACAGCTCTATACCTCAGTGGTGGGTATCTATAACAGCAGACGATGCAACGACCGAAGCCGCGAACTCTTTACCGTTGCAGGCGCTCGGGCATTGGGCATGAAAGCGGAACTCGACCCACTGGGCAAAGCAATGGTGGCTGACAACAACGCTACAGCAACAAGCGGATGGCTCAGACTTGCTAACAAAGAAGAGAAAGTGGAACAGGTTGCAATGGGCACACTTCAACTGGATGTGCCGAAAGACATCATGTACTACCATGGCTACACCATTTCGAAAATGGTCAACGGACGACCCACACCACTCGACTATGCAGACGATGACCCTACCGTAACAGGCAAATTCCGCGAAGGATTGATGTTGCCTGAAGGCGACTATCTACTCACCACGGGCACTCGACTGAAAGGCGGCGATGTGCTTACCCATAGCACCATGTTCTCGTTGAAGGCAGGAGAGACCAAGAAGGTGAACGTACTCTTCCGCACCAGTCAACACAGTGTGAAGGGCGACTTACAACTCGACGACAGCGAAATCAACTCAAATGCCACTTCCCATCAGAGTGCACAATAACGCTGGGGTCTATTCATGAGCATTCACTATTCATTCAATAAAAATATGATATTAGAACTTTGCTGTGAAAACATCGAGAGCGTAGAGGCTGCTGTCCTTGGCGGTGGCAATCGTATAGAACTGTGTCGCAATTTGGAAGTAGGCGGACTGACTCCCGATCGCGAACTGACCCGTCAGGCGGTAAAATGCTGTCATGAAGGCGGTTTGAGTGTGCAGGTATTGATTCGTTCACGTGGTGGTGATTTCGTCTATACCGATGACGAAGTGGAACAGATGGCTGAAGACATACGCATGGCTATCATCGACGAAAAAGCTGACGGTATCGTGATTGGAGCACTCACCAAAGAGGGTGACATCGACTTGGAGGCTTGTCGCAAATGGATGGACATGGTGCGCCAACCAGACGGCACCTTCTCTTGTGAAGTGACCTTCCATCGTGCTTTCGACAGATGCCGTAACCCGATGGAGGCTATCGAACAGATTGCTGCCATGGGATGCGTTCGTATGCTCACATCGGGTCAGCAGCCCACAGCGGAAGAAGGTATTCCCCTACTCCGTCAACTCGTAGAGAAAGCCAAAGAACTGTCTGTGAAATATGGTCATCCGTTCAACATCCTATGTGGTTCAGGTGTTACAGAAGTGAGTGCACCCATCATCCTGCAAGCCACAGGAGCTACAGAGATTCATGGTTCACTGCGCACAGGACGTGCAACAGATGTAGAAAAGGTTAAAAAGGTGATGGCATTTATGGCTGAGCAAGGCTAACCGCTCATCACTTTCTATCATCCTGATAATAAATAGGAGGGAATCACACATACGAATTTATCATGACTTTATGGTTGTTTGTCAAATATATACACTATATTTGCAACATCTCTGTGGGTTCTGCATGGTAACCACAATCCTTCATCATCATACTATTATAGTGGCAGGCCAACATGGTCTGCCACTATTTGTCTAATCCTAATCGGTCATTAGAGTTTGGTACGCGTAATGGCGAAACATCATTCGACTTTACGCTATTCTTGTTCTAAAAGGATGTTTTTAGAAAAGAAAAGCAGAGGATTGTGACAGATATGAAAAGAAAACGCTATATTTGCAGTCAGCTTTCTGCCGATTGCACAAAGGATCTGCAATACGGCAAAATGATATAAGACATACTGATGAAAAGAACAAAAAGACATAGTTTCCAACAGCTATTTGTTTTCCTGTTGACGTTCTGCATGGCGATGACTACAATGCAAACGACAGCACAAAACACAGATACTGACGCTGCCACCGTCCTACAAAACGACAGCAACACAATACGGAAGAAAGGACTGGTGGACAAACTGATGCAATATCTGGCAGAGAGCGACAAACCAGACCCTAACAAGAAGATTGACTTCGGCATCATCGGCGGACCACACTACAATAACGAGACAGGACTGGGACTTGGCATTGTAGCTTCTGCCACCTATAGTGCCGACCGCAGCGACTCGCTGTTGGAACGGTCCAACGCTTCACTCTACGGCGACATCACTACCAAAGCCTTTATGATGGTGGGACTTTCCGGCAACCACTTCTTCCCCAAACGCCACTTCCGACTGGACTATACCTTATATGCCTATACCTTCCCGTCGTATCTCTGGGGATTGAGTTATCCACAGAGCGACAACGATGACAACAAAAGCAAATACAGTCACGACAAACTGGAAGTGATGACACGACTGTTGGCACGCCTGAACCGATATTCGTATGTAGGTCCTATCGTGCGCTACCAACTGGTGCATGCCTATAAACTGAAAGACCGCGCACCACAACTGCTTGAAGGTCAACCCATGACGGTCAACGACATCGGTGTGGGATTGAGCTATACTTTAGACTCTCGAGACTTTATCCTCAACGCCTCCAAAGGTTGGTTCTTACAACTCGACCTCATGACATCGCCCACTATGTTGGGCAATAAGCACACCTACTATTCGGCAGAACTGCAACTTGCCACCTACCGCAAAGCATGGCGTGGCGCCATCATAGCAGCAGAAATACACACCCGACAGACAACAGGTGAGGTGCCTTGGTCATCGCTCTCTGAAGTAGGATCAGGCAGAAGAATGCGTGGCTACTACGAAGGACGCTATCGCGACAAAAACGTGATAGACGCACAGATAGAACTGCGACAACATGTATGGCATCGCAACGGCATCGTCGTATGGTTGGGTGCCGCAGAGGTATTCCCTCGTTACAGTGAGATGCGTCTGAACCGCATCTTACCCAATGCAGGTATAGGCTACCGCTGGCAGTTCAAGAAGGGAGTCAACGTGCGACTGGACTATGGCTTCAGTCGTAACGGCACAGGATTCATATTCAATATCAACGAGGCATTCTGATGATGAAACAAAAGACTATCAACAAACTGTTTTACTTCTTCCTCACAGTACTCATCCTGCCCAACATCATACAGATCTATACCGAAGGACTTGGACTGTGGGGCAACATGGTGAATATCATCGCACCAATAGCCTTCTATATACTGGCACTAACCGTGGGACGACGTATAGGTCGCACGGTCATAATCCTCTTTCCCATCCTATTCCTGGGTGCCTTCCAACTGGTACTGACCTATCTTTATGGTCGTGGTCCTATTGCTGTGGATATGTGGCTCAACCTCGTCACTACCAATGGAGACGAGGTGGGCGAACTTCTCTCACAACTTTTGCCTGCCATCGGTTGGGTGGTCATCATCTATGTACCTACCATCATCCTCGCCATCACGCTATGGACGAAGAAAAGGGATTTAGACCATACATTCGTGAAACACTGGAGAAAGAGTGGATTCATCATGGCTGTGGCGGCTATTCTACTGACCACAACGGTGACAATCTCCACAGACTTTATACCTACCAACAGCATTTTCCCACTGAATGCCTGCTACAATTGCACCTTAGCATTCGGTCGAGAGAAGGCATCGGCAGAATACCATAAGACTTCTGACCATTTCACTTTCAATGCCAAGAGTACGATAGACCCGACAGATACTACACGCCAAACGATTGTCTGTGTGGTGGGTGAAACAAGCAGATCCGACAACTGGCAACTCTATGGCTACCACCGCCCCACCAACCCATTGCTGACAAAACAGCAAGGACTGACGGTGTTTTCCAACTATATGAGTCAAAGCAACACGACCCATAAGAGTGTGCCGATACTGCTGTCGTTGGCATCGGCAGAGGATTTCAATATCCTGTTTAGTACCAAAGGCATCATGCAGGCTTTCCGAGAAGCAGGATGGCACACCGCATACATCTCCAACCAACAGCGCAATCACTCGTTTATTGACTTTCTCGGCGAACAGGCAGACGACTGCATCTTCCTGCACGATACAGCCAATGGAGGCAGTAAAGCCATGACAACAGATAGCGATGTGCTGACTCCACTCCGAAACCAACTGGCAAAAGACTATCACAAACTCTTTGTCGTGGTACATACTTATGGTTCACACTTCGACTATACCGACCGCTATCCGAAGTTGATGGCACACTTTCTGCCCGATTCTTACAATGGAGCAAAACCACAATACCGACAGATGATGGTAAACGCCTACGACAATTCCATACGTTTCACCGACTGGCTATTACACCGTATCATCAGATTGGCTCAACAGCGAGGAGGCGCTACTGCCATGCTCTTTACCTCAGACCACGGAGAAGACATCTTCGACGATAGCCGCAAACTATTCCTCCATGCCTCACCCTATCCGTCATTCTACCAACTGCATGTGCCGATGGTGATATGGACTTCTGAGGTTTACACCAAACAGTTTCCCAACGAGGCTGATGCGCTGCATCGCAACAGCCAGTTGCCAGCATCTAGCAACTGTGTGTTTCACACGCTGCTGACCTTGGGCCACGTGGCAACAACCTACCGCAACGATACGCTGTCGCTGGCAAGCCGGCGGTTTATGCCCCAACAGAAACGCTTCTTCCTCGACGACCACAACACGCCAAGAACCTACGAGGAATGTATGCAGGAAACGGATATAAGACTCTTGAAACTTAAACACATCATAAAATGACAAAGGCCATACTCATGAAAGCGGGCGCCATATTGGCGCTGACTTTGACCGCTACGACAGATGCTAACGGCCAGAACATTCAACCTATTAAATATGGTGATATGAACCAATGGGTGACACGCCATGTGAAAGAGAGTGCTATCATTGGTGGAAACACCAAAACCCTCTACGAGATAGCGCCTGCCAAAACGTGGAAACAGAATGCACCATACACCAACTGGGGCGGTTCGCCTTGGGGTACGTCAAACGTGATGGCGAAGGTGTCGGGCATTACCAAAACCAATGTATCGGTCTATAGAGACAGTCATCCGGGACATGGCTTTTGTGCCAAACTGGTGACACACATCGAGACGTGTAAGGTGTTGGGCATAGTCAACATCAAAGTATTAGCAGCTGGAAGCATCTTCCTCGGCGAAACCCTCGAACCCATAACTTCGACATCAAACCCTATGGCAAAACTCGATGCGGGTATGAAATTCACCGGAAAACCCAAAGCACTGGTGTTCGACTATCGGGTGCAGCTATCGGGACACCCCAACCGCATCAAGGAAACGGGATTCAGCAAAGTGAAAACCGTGGCAGGCATCGACATGGCAGACTGCGTCTGTTTGCTACAAAAGCGATGGGAGGATGCCAAAGGCAACATCTGGGCTAAACGTGTAGGCACTATGGTGGTGCGCTTTGCCAAAACTACCAACGGATGGGTGGAGAATGCATCTTTTCCCATCCACTACGGTGACATCACCCGACAGCATTTCTACAAACCCTATATGGGACTATTGTCAGGAAATGACACAAAATGGGCAAAAAACTCGAAAGGCAAGATGATGCCTGTGAAGGAAATAGGATGGGCTACTGCCAACGAAGCACCTACCCACATGATTCTGCAGTTTGACTCCAGCCACGGTGGTGCCTATATCGGTTCGGTGGGCAACACCCTTTGGGTGGACAACGTAAGAGTGGAGTATTAAGAATACAGAAAGAAAACATAATTTTCTTTTTGTATTCTGCTCACTTAATCGTACCTTTGACCTGTCGGTCTTAGGTACTCGCGTTCGATAATACAAAAAGAAAAAACTTAATTTTCTTTTTGTATTCTACTCACTTAATCGTACCTTTGACCTGTCGGTCTTAGGTACTCGCGTTCGATAATACAGAAAGAAAACATAATTTTCTTTTTGTATTCTGCTCACTTAATCGTACCTTTGCAATAGAAAACTACTAAAAAGACAAATCAACAACATGAAACAACAACTGACAAGGGTGGCAGTCTGCATCATCGCCATCCTCTTGGGATGCAACATTCAGGCTGCCAAGAAAGTATTCACACTGGGCGATTCCACTATGGCCCCCTACGACGTCAACACGACAAAAATGCGTGGATGGGGTATGTATTTCGGCAATTTCCTTACCCATGGATGGGTGAGCCTCAACTATGCAAAAGGCGGAAGAGACTCGCGTGCCGGATATAACGAGCTATGGCAGAATGCCAAGGATAGCGTGGGCTCTGGCGACTATGTGCTCATACAGTTTGGACACAACGATGAGAAGTTCAACGGCATGGACAACCAAGAACTTCAGACCTTCTATGCTGCACAGGGAAACGAGGCACAGTTGGCTACTGTAAGAAAGGACAAACGAGGCACCATCCCCCACTCCACCTATAAAGAATGGTTGAGAAAAATCATCAGAGAGGTAAAGGCAAAAGGTGCAACTCCTGTGCTTATATCACCCGTATGCAGATGTTATTTCGGTGCTGACCACAAGATAACACGTGCCGGACAACACGATTTGGGCGATAAGTTTGATGCTTTGCACCAAGATACTATCATGACCCAGCAACACATTGACAGCGACAACCATGACATGGACTATCCCTACCACATGAGACAGTTGGCTAAAGAGGAACATATCAGTTTTGTGGATATGACCACAGCCACCAAAAACCTCTACGAGCAATACGGCAGTTTTGACGCATGCTATGCGGCACTCTTCGACAAAGGTACTACCACCGACAAGACGCACTATAACAAAAAAGGTGCTATGGCTGCTGCACAACTCTGCGCACAACTGCTGAAAGAGCAGGGTATTTTGGCTAAACACATCACGATTCCTACAGAAACCAAACATGCCTATGATGCTGTGGTGTCAACAACTGCCGAACTCTGCCATGCTATTGCTGCTGCCAACAGCCGCAAAGACCAACAGACGCGTTACCGCATCTTGGTAAAAAAAGGCACTTACAAAATGCCGACAGGAGCAATGAAACACTATAAGCATACGGGAAAAGACCGCACTACCGTATTGTGGGAAGGCGATCTGCCCGACCCTATCACCTATATCACCGCTGCCAACCTCTCGCTGATTGGTGAAGACCGCGACGCCACCATCATCACACAAGACATCTCCAACGATTCGAGCATGCTCTTCAAAGGTCCGTTTGGCACAGCCCACAAATACGAAACCATACGCTATAGTCCTGTTTTCCAACTGACAGACGCTGCCGTTGGCACCTATTTCCAAGACATCACCATCAAAAGTGGCATCGACGACAGACTCGGACGCAACCTCGCTGTCTATGACTGTGCCACCAACACCATCTATAAGAACACCCTGCTCTATGGCTACCAAGACACATGGACCAGTAGCAACGAACAGGGACTCTACTACTTTGAGGGCGGTCAGGTGCGTGGACGTACCGACTATCTCTGCGGTAAAGGAGATGCCTATTTCAACCAGTTGGAACTGCTACAGATTGCCGGTGGATATACTGCAGTACCGTCGAAACCGAGAAACGTAGGTTGGGTGTTCAAAAACTGCACCATCAGCGCATCAGGCAACGACGTCGATGGCACCTACACCTTGGGGCGCCCATGGGGCAAGGCAACACCTGTTGCCGTGTTTATCGACACACGAATGAATGTGAAACCTACCACTCTGGGATGGAACGAGATGCATGACGGATGGCCTGCACGCTTTGCAGAATGGAACTCAAGAGACTGCAACGGAGTGACCATCGAAACCGCTGGACGCAAGACCATCTTTGCCAATAGCCATGAAAACAATCCCACACTGACAGAAAAAGAAGCTGATACCTACAGCAACATGAACCGTATGTTTGGCGACTGGCAACCTACCGATGATACCAAACAGGCTGCTATTCCTGTTGACATCCGCGTCAACGCCGGTGTACTGACATGGAGCAAGAGTTACGACACATGGTTGTGGGCAATCTGTAAAGATGGCAACGTGATCGATTTCACCGAACAACCCACCTATACTGCAAAGCAAGCAGGTATCTACAGCGTGCGCGCAGCCAACCCAATGGGCGGACTGAGTGCACCTTCGGCAACAGTGACCGTCACCTTGTAAGCCACAGAAACAAATCATCAAGAAACTGCGCAATCTGCGAATATCATGTCGTAGATTGCGCAGTTTCACTTGGCTTTCTGTATATTATGCTACTGAACTTTCGCATGTGGGGAAGTTAAGGGAAGTTAGGGAAGTTAGAGAGAAGTTAAGGGACAAATGTCCTACGTCTTACGGCAAAAGGCTATTGTCTCTTAACTTCCCGAACGACCGTAGGGAGTGATAACTTCTTTAACTTCAATCAATTCCCTCAGTTGCGCATGTGGGGGAAGTTAAGGGAAGTTAGGGAAGTTAGAGAGAAGTTAAGGGACGTTGGGATTGGCTTTATACTGCTGACCTATGGCAACCTTCTTCAATCCCTTGCAGTTTTGGTAACAAATAAATCTCAATATGCAAAATTTCCGTGGATTTATTCTGCTGATTTCATATAAAAGTTTTATCTTTGCAGTCAATTATATGCAGATGAGAAATGAATGACACAAAGTGGACATTGATACGGCTGATGAGAATGGCTGTGGGCTGCGAACCTTATGAGCCAATGACACTCCCGGAAAGGGAGTGGAAGGAGGTTGATATACAGATATGCCAACAAACGCTCACTGGGGTGATATATTGTGTGGTAAATCGGATGAGTGGCGACGTTGGCATACCCAAACCGCTACTGATGGAATGGACCCTGAAAGCCGAAGCTATACGCAGATTCAACGCTAAGATGAACGCAGAGGCTGCAAGGCTAACGCGATGGTTTGGCGAAAGAGGACGGAAGACGGCAATACTGAAAGGACAAGCCAACGCACGACTGTATCCTCACCCCGACGAACGGCAACCCGGAGACATCGATATATGGGTGGAAGGCGGCAGGGACAGCGTCGTGAAACTGCTGGGCGACGAGGGCGTTCTGGACACAAAGGACACCGTGTCGTATCATCATGTGCACCTGAATAAAAACGCAAGCGGTATCGCGGTGGAGGTGCACTTCCGACCGTCGTCGGGTAATTACAACCCCATCACCAACCGCCGACTGCAACGGTTTCTCGAAAAGGAAATCCTGCTGTCGGAGAGTTGTCCCGAAGGCTTTGACGTGCCCACCTGCAGATTCGCCCTGTTCATGCAGATGGCGCATATACAAAGGCATTTCCTCTCGGGAGGCATCGGACTGAGGCATATCGTGGATTACTATATGCTGATGAAGATTTCATCTGAGGAAGACAGGCGATTTGTAGCCTCCCAACTGTCAAGGTTCGGACTGCGGAAAACGGCAGGAGCGGTGATGTGGATGATGAGCGAACTGTTCTCAATGGAGAGCGACAGGATGTTATGCCCGAAGGATGAAAGGCGTGGCAGATGTATGCTCGACGAGGCATTTAAGAGCGGAAACTTTGGGTGGTATCACGAAAACCGCCGAAAGGGATACTGGCAAACCGTAATCAGTGGCATACTGATACCGATAAGGCTGATGGGATTCTCATTCCAGGAATGTCTGTGGATTAATGTCAAGTTTGTGATCTATATCATACGCACAATACCCAAGAGGATTAAGTACAGAAGTTTATCACTAAGATATGTTCACGAAGAATGACAACAAGATATTATAGTGTGGCACGACATGTGATGGCATTGACTGCCGGGGACGACATCTTCGCATTGCTCGACAACTGCCGTCCGTTTGAGGTGACTCCGTCGGAGCCGCTGATAAGTGTCGTGATACGCGAGAATGCTCCCCTACCCGAGACTTGGACAGAGGAATGGCGACAGGAGGAAGAGGGCGACGAGATAGCATGCGGACATTCGGGAGGAAATCCGTTGTTCGTGTTCCGCTCGCACGGGAAGATGGCCGGCTGGATGGAATGTGGCAGCGACTATCGCAGGGCGACGGTATATACTGGCGAACTGCCCAAATTGGCTATCGACAACGCGATGATGATTGCATTTGCCCTTGCCACGGCGGAAATGGACACTTTGCTGTTTCATGCGTCGGTGGTATGTCGCGGGGGAAAGGCGTATATGTTCCTCGGACCGAGCGGAACGGGCAAGAGCACTCACACCCGCTTGTGGCTCAGATATATTGACGGCAGCCGACTGCTAAACGACGATAATCCCGTGGTGAGGATAGAGGCTGACGGGGAAGCGGAGGTGTATGGATCGCCATGGAGCGGAAAGACTCCGTGTTATGTCAACGAGCATTATCCCTTGGGTGCAATAGTGAGGCTACGTCAGGCACCTCATAACGCCATCCGACAGATGTCGCCCATCGAGGCATACGCCACCATGGCATCAAGTGTGTCGGGAAAGAGGTGGGAGAAGAACATCGCCGACGGACTGCATCGTGCGCTCAACTCACTGACTGCAACGGCAAGAATGTGGCACATGGACTGTCTGCCCGACGAGGCGGCAGCAAAAATGACAAGCTCAACAATATGAACGACAACAAGATAATTGACGAGGCTGTGGCGCTGATGAACGAAGGATATAGTGTGACTCTGCCTGTTTCGGGGCGCAGCATGCTGCCATTTATCATCGGCGGCAAGGAGAGTGTCATACTCGCTCCTCCTGCAGGGCTCAAGCGCGGCATCGTGGCATTGGCATGGGTGGAGAACAGGCGATATGTGCTCCACCGCATAGAGAGGATTGAGGGCGAGAGTGTGACGCTGATGGGCGACGGAAATCTTGTCGGACGAGAACACTGCTCCATAGGCGACGTCAAGGCTATTGCCACTCATGTGGTGGACAGTAATCAAAAGCGTCATTATCTATACACCCGTTGGCGCAAGACGGCATCCGAAATATGGTGGGCGCTATTGCCCTTAAGACGATATATATTGAAATTAAACATTTAGAAGATATGAAGAAGAAAGACGGAATGGTGCTCCGCGAAGTATGCGGAGAGAAAGTGCTGGTGGGCGAAGGACTTGGAGCCGTGGATTTCGGCAGGTTGATAAGTCTCAACGACACTGCGGCATACCTTTGGGAACAGCTCGAAGAGGATTCGGACATCGACTCCTTGACACTGGCATTGTGCAAGGAATACGACGTGGAACAAGAGGTGGCACGACATGACGTGGAGGCCATCCTGGAAGAATGGATAAAGACCGGAGTGGTGGATAGATGAAGTATGCAAGGTGGTTTATAGACAACTCGCGCGGCATAAGACTGAATATCCTTGTGCGCATAATGGCAGGACTGCTGCAGACAGGGCTTGCATTGTGCGTAGTATGGCTGAGCAAGAGGCTCATCGACGACGTAGCCATGAGGGGCACCATGAGCGAGATGGCTGTGCAGGCATTGCTGATAGCTGCTGCCGTAGTGGCGGGGGGGGGCATACGCCAACTAAACCAATACCTTGCCAATAAGGCATTTATCAAGAAGGTGGCGGAACTGCGCCTCGCTATCTTCTCGCAACTCTTCAACCGACGATTGTTTGAGGCCAATGATATACACTCGGGGGACGTCACCTCGAGGATGGCCAAGGACATAGATGCAGTGAGCGAGACATTGGCTGTGCAACTGCCGCAGGTGGTGGTGATGACTATACAACTGGTTGGAGCGTTCCTCCTGATGAGATGGTTTGACAGCCGACTGGCATGGGCGCTCATTCTCATCACTCCACTCGCAATAATCATCGGTAAGTATATCTCCCACCGACTGAAACGCATCACTCTCTCGATACGCGAGGATGAGAGCAGAATAATGGCGAGGATACAGGAGAGTGTGGAATTGAATGTTGTGCTGAGGGCATTACAGGGCGAGAGATGGATGCAGGACAGGGTGGAAGAACTGCAGGACAGGCAGACCGCCAACTATATCCGTCGTTCACGGTTTATGGTGTTCAGCCGGTTTGCACTTGGTTGCACATTCGGCTTGGGATATATGCTCGCCTTTGTGTGGGGAGCCTACGGACTGCGCACGGGGGCAATCACCTTCGGAGTGATGACATCCTTCCTTCAACTCGTAGGACAGATACAACAACCTATCCTGTCATTGCTCGGCGCATTTCCGTCAATCATATACAGCACTGCCAGTATCGACCGGCTGAAGGAGATGGAACATGGCGAGGAGAAACAACCATGCGACGGCGAAGACATCACTACCCGCACATTGCTTGGCATACGCATGGACAACGTGACATTCCGATATGCCAAGGGCGACAGGGAGGTGATGAGTAATTTCTCGCATGTCTTCCGTCCGGGCACCAAGACCGCAATACTCGGAACAACAGGTGCAGGAAAGACAACGCTCTTCCGACTCATACTCAATTTCATACAACCCGACAGTGGAGAGGTGACATTCTACGGGAATGGATTCTCTCATGCTGCCGACAAGAGCATGAGGAAGAATGTGGTGTTTGTGCCACAGGGAAACACTCTGATAAGTGGCACGATACGCAATAACCTGCTGATGGCAAAACCGGATGCATCCGACGAGGAACTGCATACTGCACTTCACACATCGTGTGCCGACTTCGTCTTCGACTTGCCGCAAGGTATCGACACGGTATTGTCGGAACATGGCGGAGGATTGAGTGAGGGACAGGCGCAACGCATAGCCATAGCACGCGGACTTCTCCGACCCGGTGCCGTCTTTTTGCTCGACGAGATCAGTTCGGCTCTCGACGAGGACACGGAGCGAGCATTGTTCAGTCGCCTTTTCGCCGCCCGTCCATCCACCACCATCCTACTTATCACCCACAGAAAGAAAGTGGTGTCACTATGTGATGAACGCCTTGAGATTTGAATCATCGGGGACAGGTTCATCGCCCCTAAAGAGTGAACCAATGTACCTGTCCCCATGACCCTTGGTATAAAAATAAAACGACCCGCCGATTTAAGCATCGTAGAGAGGCTTGGCGGGTTCTTGTGGTGCAAAGGTAAAGCATTTATTTGGATTGTGCAAGGCTTTTGGAAGAAATGTACGGAATTGGAGGTGATTTTTAACAGTTGTTGGGTGTTGGAAATACAAAATGAGGTATCTGCAAACCAAAGAGGGTCATCTACAAACCATATTGGGCGGTTCGGAGGATTGGATGTAATTTCGGGAATCATCGGGGACAGGTTCATCGACCCTAAAGAGTGAACCAATGTACCTGTCCCCATGACCCTTGCTGAAGTTTCAATCCACTGCAACCAAGCGCACCGGGCGCACCGGTAAACCTATATTGTGATAGTGATTGTAATCATGATTTACATGACTGCCATCGCAATGCAGGTTATACGCGCGATTGTTCGTGTAGGCTGTGGCTGACCAGTAGTAGCCTATAGAGCCGACATCCTTGAAATCAGTCATAAAGACGTAACCAGCTGCAGGCAAGAAGAGATACTTACCAGATCTGTCATTCCTGATTATCTGAATTCCGTTGATTCCTTTTCCTTGAACTTGGGTAAAGGTCCTATTTCCATCGGGTCCCCAATAGACCTGATTATTCTTGGCATAGTCCAAAGCCTCCCAAATCTCTTTTGTTGGTATCTGCCAGTCACCTTTAAGTATCTGACGAGCGGCATCGTCTGCTGCTTCAAGGGTATTTCCTGACGTGTATTTGCCATTATAGTAATATGGGGCATTGTCTTTCGTGTATCCACCTGGTTTGTCACCCAAAGGTGTAATTGACCATGGATTGGTATTTTGGTTTATTGCAGAATACCATACCGATGTAGCTCCCCAAGCAAAGTAATCACCATAATCATATTCATTTGCGGCAAGACCATTGGCTGTTAGGTTGGATTTGGCGAATATTAATCTATAGTTTTTTCCATTAATTTGAAACTCTCCCATATCAAGTTCTTGGTCGGCTTTTACTATGCCACGCGAATTATATGTCCATTCCCATCCGTTACCTGTTGTCTTAAATATGCCGATGTGTTTAAACTTACTACGATTAAACGTATTGCTTTTGGTGCTTGTTCGAGTGTAAACACAATATTCATCAGAGGCATGGAAACTAATGCTGAAACCTTTTGTCAAGGTTATAGGAGGAACTACAATAAAATACTGACCTTTTTTAAGATATTCTCCTGTAGCAGGTTTCAAAGTAATGGTCTTCGATTGGTTTGACGTAAAAGAGATTGAAGGAGCGCCATTGCTATAAGTTAATGTTCCTGTACCTGCAATATCTTCATTTGCAGTCAGCACTATCTTCTTGCAAGGAAACTCTATCTGTAACTTTATAAGACTTACGGCATTCTTGAAATCCAAATTATACTTTTTGTCTTTTGTCGATACAGCCATCATCAATGCTGCCTTTGGGTCGAAACTCCAAATAGTTGGAGTTTGTTCTGCAGGAAGAGTTATACCACTTACACTACCATCTTTTTCAAGTTTAGCTCCTTCTGTGTATGGATAAACAGCAGTGAAAGATGTTGCTTGTGACGATGCAGTGCCAGAAAATTTACCGTCTTCAACATCTTCTGTTAATGTAAACGTCCGGTTACCTTGACCATCAAATACACTAATCTTATCACCTGTCTGCCAATCGACACCAGTGCCAGCATTAAGAGCCGTACGAGTTCCCGCATTACTTTCTTGTGTGGCAGTGAAAGTCATTGGAACTAACTTGCTTTCTTCTTTGATTTCTGCCACTTCATCGTCTGACGATGAGCAACTTGCCATTGCCATCAGCATCGCAATGGACATAAAAGGTAGAATATATTTCTTCATTGTTCTAATATAATAATTATTCCCATTTGAAATCGTTTTCATAACCATATCTCTCTGTAGTAGCAACAGGATCCGCCAAAGATTCCACAACCAAGCGCACCGGGCGCACCGAATAACCGTAGTAGCGATATTTTGTGGAGATCTGCGGATATCCCTCATCGTAATATAAATATAAGTACAGGGAATATGCGGCATCTTTCGAGTTGGCTGTGCCTGACCAGTAGGAGCCGGAAGTACCGGCACCGCTGAGCGAAGATCTATTGACTTCGCCAGCTACAGGCAAGAAGATAGTTCCTGTTTCACTTTTTTTGCTTTTCACTTGGTAGCCATTGTATTTTGCTTTTTTAGTCTTAGTCCATTCGTACTTTGAAGACTCAAACAATTTATCCCAAATCTCTTTTGTTGGTATCTGCCAGTCACCTGTAAGTATCTGACGAGCGGCATCGTGCTCCATAGCAAGTTTTTCGCCATCATTAATGTATTGGTTGCAATACCAGTTATTACCATCTCTAAATGGAACAGTTGCCCAATCGTAAACTGTGGCATTTTTGGTGTTCTCCCAAGCCGTTGGTGAAACTTTAACGTCATATCCTGTGCCAGTACGAGAATATTGCGTACACCAAGGCTCAGTAGCTCCCCAAGCAAAATAATCACCAAAATCATATTCATTTTCGGCAAGACCATTTTTTGTTAGGTTGGATGTGGCGAAGATTACTCGATAATTCTTATCACCAATTGTAAACACTCCCATGTCAACCTGTTTGTTCGCTGGCACATTACCATTTTGTGATAACGTCAATTTCAACTTATTGTCAGTTCTTGAAAACTCACCGAGATTAATGATAGTATTTCTCTTAAATGTAATACTCTTAGAACCTGTGCGAGTGTAAACATCACCGGTTTTGTCAGTGAACGAAATGCTCCAACCTGTGGAGAGTGTTACGGCAGGAACAGCTATGTAATAAGCCGTGTTCGCAGTAATGTTTCCCGATAGTGTAATGGATGTTGATTGTTCTGAGGTAAATGTTATCGACGGTATATTGCTATTAGTATCGTATAAAAGTGTACACTTTCCTGCAAGATATTCAGATGCTCCAGCTGCCTTCAACACAATCTTGCTGCAAGCAAACCTTGGTTTCACCTTCACATAACCAACGGCATTTTTGAATTCCAAAGTTGTGTTGGTGCTCTTTGCCATCATTAATGCAGCTTTCTTGTCAAAACTGTTGTCTCTGGCATATTGAGTGGCAGGAAGGGTTACGTTTGTAACATCATCGCCCGAAAGAGAGGCATTTTCCTGATACGGATAAACGGCTGTATAAGAAGTTGATTGTCCTGCCTTACCTGAAAACTTACCAAATGTTCTTCCATCACCATCAGTTAGCGTAAACTGATTATTATTCGTCCCATCGAAGATGCTTATTTCGTCTTCTGATTCCCAGTGAATATTGGTACCGCTTAGTATAGCCCTAGTGCTTGCCTCATTACCTTCTTGCGTTGCAGTAAAGGTCATTACCTTTACCGCACTCTCATTTTCAATTGTAGTGTTGTTGTCCTCCGACGAACATGACGCAAAGGACACGATGGCTGCAAAAGCCATCATAGATTGAATATATTTCTTCATTTTCATTCTTTTTACCATGTATATTCTTCTTCACCAAGTGATTCTGTTTCTCCATTAGTACTTCCCGCCAAAATCTGTGTCCTGCTGATTTCATAAACCGTCATAATAGGAGATTGATAGATTTTCTTTTCTTTTTTTTCCATTTTTGTGTTTCTTGATTCATTTTTGCCTATAGGTTCTCGGAGTCGGCTGGTTAATGATTAATTAATATAAGGTGATCCTATTAATGAAAAAGCGTGGAACCTGACACTTGCCTGTCCCACTTCTCGAGGTTCTGGTTTACCTGATTTCGAGAAGTCAGAAACAAAGCGCATGAAGACGCTCTCCCATAAATAGAGACAAATGCGGAGCCAAACTCTATTGGCTCAGAAGTCCAAGCGAGTTGGGCAACTTGCAAATGTCGGTGCAAAATTAGTGATGAAACTGCCAAACTTTTCGGCAACTTTTTATTGTTTAACAACTTTTTTGCTTGGTTTCCCATCCTACCCTCCTCGCGCGACGACGGCGCGTGGAGGGAGGGGGAATGGGGTGATTCATATACACAGGGCTCACGCCCTGTGCTGGGCTATGTCACCCCTTCGGGGTTTAGGAGGCGGAGGGATATATAAATCCCATCGCCTTGCGCTATTGCTGAAGTTTCAATCCACTGCAACCAAGCGCACCGGGCGCACCGTGTAACCGTAGTAGCGATCGAAGTTGCCATTCGGATAGACACTTTGGAAAATAAAAGAGAAGTTCAGGCGATACGCGCCAGTGTAATCGGGGGCGCCTGCTGTGCCTGACCAGTAGTAGCCCCCCAAGTTGACATAGTAAAACGAAGTCCCGTTATTCTCGCCTCGGCCAACTTGGCCAGCTGCAGGCAAGAAGATATAAGTATTAGAATCGTCTTTCTTGGTTATCTTCATTCCTTTGACTATTGTTTCCGAAACCTTATTTTCATAAAACTCCCAATTCACCGTTTTTGTATTGGCATCGTTCAATTCCCGCCAAATCTCTGTAGTTGGTATCTGCCAGTCACCACCGAGAATCACGTTTGCGGCATCGTCAGATGCTTCAAGGGTATTTCCAGCCGTGTATTTGGTATATGAACGTGTTGAATTATTATAGAATGGGGCATTGGCTTGTGAGTATCCACCTGATGTGTCCCAATTAGCGTCTCCTCCTACTGTCGGTGTTTCACCAGGAGCATTAATATAATAAGCAACATACCAAGGCTTAGTTGCTCCCCAAGCAAAATAATCGCCGTAGTCGTATTCATAATAGGCAAGACCTGTACCTGTGCCTGTTGAGAGGTTGGCATTGGCAAAAATAACTTTATAATTCTTTGTGCCAATCTTTATTGTAAATCCCAAATCAACCTCCCTATTTTCATCTATTTTTCCTCTTGGCTCATACCAATTTGTTTCATTGATATCAAACACACCAAGGTTGGTCACCTTGTTGCGAGTGAAAGTGATGTCTTTTGTTCCCTTGCGGGAATATACTGTACCATCAGACGCTGTGAATTTTATAGTCCAACCAGCCTTAAGTGTAACTGGGGGTACTGCAATATAGTAGTAATTGCCTGCCTTGATGTCTCCTTTCAGTGTGATGGCATAATCCTTTGTTGTCGCATTGGAAAGGTCGAGTGTTGGTTCTCCGTTGTTATAAGAGACTGTGCCAGTTCCTGCCAATACCGCAGAGTTGTCAAAAGCTTTTAAATCTATTCTTTTGCAATCAAAATTTGGTTTCACCTTTACATAGCCTACGACATTCTTAAAATTCAACGTGGTGCTATTGCTCTGAGCCATCATTAATGCAGCATTCTTGTCGAAGCTGTTATCGGTAGCGGTTTGAGTGGCAGGAAGGGTTACGTTTGTAACATCATTGCCAGAAAGAGATGCAGTTGACTGATGTGGATAAACGGCTGTATAAGAACCCGACTCAAGTGCCTCACCTGTAAAAGTAGCATTTGGTGTTCCTTTACCATCCTTCAATGTAAACTGCTTATTATTCGTCCCATCAAAGATGCTTATTTGGTCGCCTTCTTCCCAATTGATGACTTTACTATCAGAGGTTGAAATAGCTGCCCTTGTTGATTGTTCGTCACCCTCTTGCGTTGCAGTAAAGGTCATTACCTTTACCGCACTCTCATTTTCAATTGTAGTGTTGTTGTCCTCCGACGAACATGACGCAAAGGACACGATGGCTGCAAAA
Organism: Prevotella sp. P5-126; assembly: GCF_002251185.1. NCBI lineage: Bacteria > Pseudomonadati > Bacteroidota > Bacteroidia > Bacteroidales > Prevotellaceae > Prevotella > Prevotella sp. P5-126. Next base: position 22 of record NZ_NPIZ01000089.1, on the reverse strand, counting down.
GCCATCATAGATTGAATATATT
>NZ_NPIZ01000088.1:0-74318 GCF_002251185.1 Prevotella sp. P5-126 | reverse complement strand
AATAAGACAGCGTATTGCATAAACTGTGAGGCATGTGAGTTAGAATGCCCTACAGGTGCTCTTTCTGTTTATCCAAAAGTGAATATAGACAAAGACAAATGTGTACATTGCCTCAAATGCTTGGAATATCATAATGTCGGGTGTATTGTGGCAGATTCAATGATTAAGCCAACAACTATAAAATTATCGAATATGAAAATATCAAAATATGGAACGTTTGGTATCCATCAAGAATGGGTTGACCAATATCTAACAGATACAGATTCTTTTTGGGAAGATAATTTCCTTGGTGTAAAACAAGTGCCAAGTTTTAAGGCATGGCTGAAAGACGCAGAGATTATTGATGAAAAATCAAAACTTACACCATTTGGTGAATTATGCGTTGAAATAAACAGAGAGAACACAACTCTTTTGTGGGAACTTATTCATATCAATTTGGCTTATAATAGTCCTTTAATGGGTTGGTTTTCTTCTTCTGTCGGCTTTAATACAGAGATAGGGAGAAAAGATTTTGACAAACTTGCTCTCGAGTATTTCCAACAGACATTCAAGGAAACGACAATTACATATGCTGTACAAGCCTTGGTGCAAACATTTAAGTATTCTCCTATTGGTGAAGACTTAAGACAGTTTGTGAGTCAAGATACAAAAGGAACATCTTTCCAAAGGTTACCCTATAACGATTTGAGTCCTGAGGCTGTTGCTTATTCTTTATACAAATACGCAGAGCAGAAAGGGATTAAGATGCTTAGAGTTTCCGACTTGTATCGTTCCGAGGAGCTTTGTGGAGTATATCGGGAATTTGGTATTAGCAAGGGTGAATTACAAAAGAAATTAAGATTCTTGTCTTCTGAAAAGAACCGAGTGTTGGTTGCAGAGCTTACCATGGGGTTAGACCACATTACCCTTCGGGATGACTTGGACCAATTGGTAGTGCTCAAGTCTTTGCTTCAATAAAAAATGGATTAGCAACATAATATTCATATGCTTATGGCTACTAAGTACGACGATATCATAAAACTGCGTGGAGGCAAGGCTGCCTACGACATCGCAGAGGAAAAACAGGGTGAATGGATTTCGTTTATCCCTAACGAGCAATTCAATTCAGTATTGCGCACGGTCATCAAAAGTGTGCGCTGTAACGATATTGACTTTCACAAGAGTTTCTGGATAAATGGAACATACGGAACAGGTAAGAGCCATGCCGTGGCCGTTATTAGCCACTTGCTCGGTGACGATGTGGAGGACATAAGAAAGTGGGTGGACTACGAATATAAGGGAAAAAAGTTTGAGTCTATTCGCGATTCCATCTACAAACTTCGCGAAAGCAAGCGATTGCTAACGGTTAAGGTGTATGGTCTAGGTGCCATGACACACCCTGGTGACGTTGCCCTTGTGTTACAAAAGGCTGTTACAGAAACGCTCCGTAAGCACAAAATAGAGATTGTTGTACCTACGGATTACGAAAACTATATTGAACAAATCCGGCAGAACCCTGAAATCTGGAATCACTTGATTGACACGCATACTGCCCTTTCGTCAGTAGTGTCAGACTGCGAACAGCTGGTTGAGAACCTAAAGACTGGTGACCTTGGCATTTTCCACCGAGTGACCGATACTTTGCGAGAAGCCAGACTTGACATCCGCCTGAACAACGACAATATCAAGAATTGGCTCATTGAGGTTCAAGATCGTCTGGCAGAGCTTGGAACTTATAATGGCCTACTCATTGTTTGGGATGAGTTCACAGACGTAATGGCCGATGCTATCGGTATTCCTGTATTGAAGCAGTTGCAGGAAGTAGCACAAAAATTCATGAACATGGAGAACAATTCCTATATGTTCCTCATTTCCCATCCTTCGGCGTTCAACGGCATGGACGCAGAACAAATGAAACAAACCGACGGACGTTATCACCGCATGAAATATAACATGGAGTCGGTGTCGGCGTTCAAGATTATGTCACGCAAGTTTGAAATTATCGACGAAGAACGTCATCGCCAAATGCGAGAGCTGTTCTATTCGATGAACCCCCAATTACTCGACATATTCACCGCCACAAGCAATGACCAGCAGTCCACTCGGGATGACCTCTTCAACCTTTATCCATTGCATCCTGGTACTGCCAATCTCGCTACCCATTATGCCACGGTGGTAGGCTCATCAAGCCGAAGTGTATTCGAGTTTTTGGGACAGAATGATTCCATACGCGAGTTTCTTGACAGCGAGGATCGTTTTTTGAACCGCGACACCATCACGGCAGACTATCTGTGGGATTATGTACTGAAGGTGTTCCAAGACGATGTGACCAACTATGGAGCGGTGACAGAACGTTACAACTCTTACAAATTGCAGGTAGCAAATGAGGGGGATGCTTATTTTGCTGTGTTTAAAGGCATATTGTTGCTTAATGCTTTTAACAACATTTCGGGCGAAAACAACAACGGACTTGTGACTCCATCAGAAGACAACATCCACGCTCTCTTTGCAGGAACACGTTATGATGGTAAGATAGACACAGTACTGCAATGGTTTAATGAGCAAGGCATTATACAACGTGCGCCAGGCGGATTATACTCTGTACAGTTCTCTGCCCTGCCTTCTGGTGAGATAGAAGAAAAGAAGACCGAAATGCGCAATGTGCAGTATCGCTATACTGATCAGGTACTCAACTTCTCTGAAGCTGCCAGCACAGCTTTTGAAAAAAAGATGATGCAGAAGGTGATACGCCCATATGAATTCAAGTTCTTCTCCGATCATCAGAACGAAGCCGTACTCAGAAGTCAAATCAAGAATTCACGAAAGGATACAAAAACGAGTGCTCTGTTCTTTGCCCTGCTTATGGCACGAAATAACACAGAACTTGGAGTATTGCGTAGCTTTGCCGAGAAATGTGCTGAAGACGAGGATGACAAGGACTTGAAGAATATCGTTTTCTTAGTGTTTGACGAGGTACTTACTGATGCCAAATACGAGCAGTTTATAGAGTATCAAGCTAACTATGCTTGTGCCAGCAGCCATGGTTTCATTGACCAGCAGAATGTACATCGTGAACATGCTGTGTCGATGGTGAAGGAATGGATGGACAGCGTTCAGCGTGGCAATGCCATCGCCTATATCAATGGCGTAGAGAAACAACCTATCTCCGTAAAGCACCTGTCGAGTATCGTAAATGGCGTGATTGCTCCGATCATATACCCATATGGTCCTGACGCTTGTGAACTGTTGCGTCAAAAGGCGCCTTCCACATTCTGGCGTCAACAAAACTCAAAAGAGATTGTTCGCACCTTTATCTTTGCCACCTCAAAAGAAGAACTTACGACTATAACCGCACAGATGCGCCCAGTACAATATTTGGTGCAGGAATGCCTGGATGACAATATGGAGTGGAAGAACGATATACCAGAGAACGATCCGTTCAAAGTTGTATATGACAAGGTGCAGAACATTATCAAGTATGCAGACAAGAGTCTTCCTTTCAATTTTGATGAAAAGTTCTCTGTGCTTCAAAAGCCGCCATACGGACTTTATGGAAGTTTTGCACCTATGGCAATGATGGCATTTGCCTTGAAGCCTTGGGCCAACAAGATATTTGATATGCAGGGCAAGCCACGCGACAAGAATGCCTTGATTGACGATATCGTGTATCTATTCAAGGTCTGGGACGACAAAAAGTCGAATTCTAAGCTCAATTTCAAATTCCAGACACCAGAGGAGGGCAAGTTGTGCAAAGACCTCATTTCGCTCTTCAAACTCAACAGTAAAGATAACACATATTCCGACGTATCGAGTCTGAAGGATGCCCGATATGCCATCACGGCAGAATTCCTAGGTAAGAAGGGATATCCACTTTGGTCGGTAAAATACGCTTCCGAAGAGGCTTTCTCAAGTCTGCCAGTCATTATGAAAGTTAATGATGCTGAGCGAAAATTGATAGACAACATTGTGACTATCTGCATGGAACGTGACTTACGCAATCCTGCATTAGTGAAGGAAACAATAGATCTTATCTCAGAGTTGCGTATAGAGATGAAGAATATACTCAATGTAGATGCAGCCTTTTCTGACGGTTTCAAAAACTACTTGATGCAGCTTGACTACATCAACATACAGGAAAATGATGTTGATGAGGTGAAGCACTTCATCGAACAAAACCTTCAGTCAACGGTCGGATACTGGACTGAAGAGGAAGTGGAGAAGAAGGCTTTGCAGTGGAAATCTTCAAAGGCTCTACAGCAACCAGTAGATCCACAGACACCTCCTGCCCCACCAACATCACTTGTGGGAGAAGAATATCCACCAACGACTTACGTTCCCCCTGTCAATTTAGACATTATTGCAGAAAAGCGCAAGCAAGCAAAGAGCCATATAGCCAGCATCACCACCCTCGACGATGCCATCGCTTTACTCAACAAACTGTGTGATGAAGCAGGAGAATGGTTGTTGGACAAGATAAATAGTTAGAAACCGATGTACAAGGAATTCACTTCATTACAAGACCTTTATCAGGAGATAGATGTCGATAAAAATTGGACAGGTGCGGAGAGTTCTATTCGCAACCGCTACCCCATACGCTTTGTATTGTTTGAGAATTTTGGAGATTTCGGTGAGTTTGTTCAAGAGTGCCAAAACCATAACGTGTTTGTACAGAGTATAGAGAAGTGGATGAGAGACGGACAAGATGATAAGTTCATCACCTATTCCCAACTCGCAGCTATGTTTGAAGCTTATATCAAGAGTTTGCCAGCAAATGACTTCGTTATTGCGCCATTCTCTGAGATAACCCGCTTTTATGACAATGTACATTACGCCGAGTTTGACTCATTGTTGAAAACAATACGCCTTGTACAGTCACCAGAAGAATCTCAACGAACCCATCAGCGCATCTATGTACCACTCATAGGTATGCAGAGTAAGGTAAGCAAGTTTAAAGATGACCCAAACATTCACATTTGGGAATACCATTCAGGGATAGAGAGCGAAAACTATAGGTTGGTGTTGACATCTGGAACAACTTACGGAGTACAGGGATTGGAAAACAAGTTCAGTCTCTGCGAGAATATGCGACAGTGGATTTCACTTTGGAAGAATGTAGGAGCTAAGGTGAAACAACAAATCATCTGCTCATCGAAATGTATCTTTGACTCTGCCGGCAATGCACAGCCAGACAATGCCTTCGACTATACCCTTTGTCATAATGCTTTTGAATTCTTGAGCAAAGGTCTCGGTATAAATTTTGGAGAGCTGACTGCTGAGGAGGAAGATATGCCATTTTGGGAGCAGTTGGCTTCAAACATCGATATTGAGGACTTTGACTTCGAAACATTTGTCAACAAGCGGTTCAATACATCCAACCTGAATAACAGCATAGCTTTCGTTCAGACATGGTTCGAGTATATGGATGGCTTCTCACGTTGGTTGTTGAAAAGCTATTTCTTGTGGAATTCCACTACACCAACTTATCTGACGAGGGTGCTAAGAAACTGTAAGACACAAAGCACGTCAGACTTGTTTTCTCTGTTGGCTACTCAAGTGTTTGATGAACCACAGGACGAAGCAAGTCTCAAACTTCGCAGAATTTTACTAAAGGAAGCCCAAAAGTATAATGTGCAGATTACCCATCTGGCAGAGCAAAAGGTAAAGGCGAAACTGATGGCTATGGCTGCTGACCCCGAACGTGGATGTTATTATGCCATGAAATATATGACATCACTCACACTTTCAGAACAATACCTTATGACAGAATGGGTGGGACAAGGCAAGATAGACGTGAAAGACATTCAGACATTAATGCCTTCGCTTTATTCTTATCTTGCACCGCTGGGTATTCAATTGGGCAACTCCTTCACATGGATTAATGATTATTTCCGTGAATACACGCACTCGAAGATAGCCAATAAAGCCAACGACAGCTTACGGCAGATGTTGAAGGAACGCAATGCATCACAATCAACTTTCGAGGCCTGGAGAGATAGCTTCAAAACCGTGAAGACCATCCTGTATAATCGTCAAGACATAGACCTGTATTATTGGATTGACGGATTAGGTATAGACTGGATTCCGTTCATAACAAAAGTAATAGAAAAACATAGAGTAGATGGATTATATCTCAACGAGGTATATGTTGCTACAGCACAACTTCCGTCAGTAACTTCTGTCAACAAGTTGAAATTGGAAGAATTAACAGGCAATAAACTGGAAAAGATCGGAGATATAGATAAGTTCGCTCATACACAAAAGAGCTATCCTGCTTATATCATAGATGAGCTGCATCTTGTAGAAGAGGCCTTCACCCAAGTATTGTCGCAGTACAACGGTAAGAAGATCGCCTTTGTTTCTGACCATGGCATCAGTTATATGGCGCAATTTGGCAACGGTCTTAACCTTGCAGGTATAGACTCCGACCATTCAGGAAGATGTGCAGTATGGAAAAAGGGAAATCCAACTGTGGATGGTAATTATATGATTTTACAGGATGGAAAGAGCATCTGCGCTCTAAACCACAATTCCCTTGCCTCAAAAACACCAACGGGACAAGGAACACATGGAGGTGCTACGCCAGAAGAAGTATTGATACCAATCATTATTGTTTCAGGACAAAAAAATGCCAATGTATATTCGGCAAAACTACTAACATCAGATTTGATAGCATCAAGTCCTACTGTAAAATACAACATCAAAGGCTTGAGCAGTATAGATACGCCAAAAGTAATTTACAATGGTGTTGATTATCTGCTCCACAAGAAACAAGACGATATATACGAAAGTGAAAGACTGAATCTTGTAGGAACAGCTACAAGAATTACTCTCGTAATAGGAGATTTCAAACAGACAGACCAAATAGGCATCAATATGGGTGCCCAGGAGGATGATTTATTCGGATTTTAACTATGCAGACATCAACAATACAGAAAGTCAGGGAGCAATTTGCATCCATGGCCATATATAAGGATCCAGCGTCAACCAACAGTTTATTTGCTGGTCGCAATCTTCCCTCGTTTGTGAAGGACTTCATTCTAAAACGTTACATCAATATTGACGGTTCTGTAAATCGTTCAGAACTCACAGGTTTTCTTGACATGGTGATACCACAGAAACAAACAGAGGTGAAAGACCGCTTGGCTTCTGGGGAAGAGTTGACACTTCTCTCCCGATTCATCATTTATATTGACTTGGTAAAGGGTGTGCGCCGTTTTGGTATTCCAGACCTTGGCATCAAAATCAACGAGGGACAGATTCCTGAGTATGTGTACAAGAATCATCAGGGAGAATTGGTAGATGGCGAGAAATGGGGCATCATCAAACTGTCAGTCCTTCCAGATGAGGACGGAAAGAAAAATCATGTAGAAATGGTGGACTATAAGCCTTTCAAACCATATCGTTCTGTAGATATCGACTATCTGAGAGGAGCAAGAACTGCATTCTCTACGTCTGAATGGATAGACGTACTGCTGTCAGCAATGGAGTATGAGGCTGATGGGTTTGAGACTATGACACAGAAAGTGGAGTTTCTAAGTCGATTGCTCATTTTTGTAGAGCCACGGCTTAATGTCATAGAGCTGGCACCAAAAGGTACAGGTAAATCGTTTGTTTTTGGCAATCTTTCCAAGTATGGTTGGCTTGTTAGTGGTGGCAAAGTTACACGTGCAAAGTTGTTTTATGACAAAAACAAGCAACAGAACGGTATCATCAAAAACCATGACTTTACGGCATTTGATGAGATACAGACTATAATTTTTCAAGAACCAGCCGAGATACAGGCTGCTTTGAAATCATATTTGGAGAGTGGTAAAACTACCATTGACAACAACGAGTTTAGTTCAGAATGTGGTTTGATGATTATGGGCAATATTCCCCTCAACGAGCAACGACGTCCTTTGAACTATCGTTATTTTGACTCTCTACCACAATCATTCAGGGAGTCAGCTTTGCTTGATCGTTTCCATTGCTTTATAGAAGGTTGGAATTTGCCACGTATCAATAAAGGAATCATCTACAAGGGATGGACGCTGAATGTGGAATATTTTTCAGAAATACTACATTCGCTTCGCACGCAGAACATTTATGGTTTATTGTTTGATGAACTTGTGGCTTGCGATAAGAATGCTGACACACGCGACTTCAACGCTGTAAAACGTATTACAGTGGCTTATATGAAGTTGCTCTTTCCACATTGGACGCATGTAAGCGATGTCAATCTTGACGATTTTGATACCTATTGTCTGCAACCTGCTGTTCGCCGCCGTGGTATCATCAAGGAACAATGTCATTATATAGATGTAGAGTTCAAAACCGCAATGCCCCATTTCTGGTTGAAGGGAAATGAAAATGGGGATGTTAATGGCGTGGTAGAGAATACACTTTTTTAGAATGACACGGGGACAGATTCTTTGTCACGCCACGAGAATCTTTAACGTAAATCCCATACCAAAATGCGCTCGAATACCTCGCTTCTTGGGAAGGATTTAATTGGGGATCGCCTACGGCTCGAATTTTTGGAGTAGCGAAGACAGAGTGAGAGCGCGCTTTCACTATGCTGAGTCACGACAAAAATAACCTATGGTAAATCTTAACTAGAATCTTTACAAGAATCTTTAACTAGAATCCGTGTAGTCCGTGTGTTCCGTGGATAAAAAAATCTGTGATTTCCGTGATTCCTGTGCGACATTTCACAAAATACTGAAGGAATATAGAAAGTAATTTTGCATCGTAAGAGACTCATATCCTATGTCTGACCATTTGACTAAAGAACAACGGCACAAAAACATGGCGGCTATTCGTTCGAAGGACACGAAGCCGGAAATGATCGTGCGACATGGGCTGTGGAAACGGGGATTCAGATACAGGCTGAACTACAAAAGGCTGCCTGGGCATCCTGACTTGGTATTGAGGAAATACCGCACCTGCATCTTCGTGAATGGCTGCTTCTGGCATGGACATGACGTGGATATGATACAACCGGATAATTCTATGTGTTGTAAGATTCCTAAGACAAACCGCGACTTCTGGGTGGAGAAGATTCACAGGAACAAGGTGCGCGACAAGGAGGAGCAGCAGACGTTGGCTAAAATGGGATGGCATTGCATAACGGTATGGGAATGTGAACTGAAGCCGCAAAAGCGTGAAGTGACTCTTGACTCCATCGCTTTTACGCTCAACCATATCTGGTTGCAGGACCATGGTGCCAAAACACACTATTATCCTATACTGGAAGAAGAGGATACGGTATGTCCTATGGCGGCAGAAGAATCTCCCAAATGAATCAAGAATGCCAAACGGGGGTTGTTTTGTCCGTTTTTCCATGGCAAAAATACTAAATTTTGTCCGTTTTTCCAAGATTTAACACTTTTCTTCCCTGGAATGACTCATCGGATCATCGGATCATCGGATATTAGACGGATGTTTTTTTGGGTTGCGTGAGCGCAAGATGTTTTGGAGTAGCGAAGACAGAGTGAAAGCGCGCTTTCACTATGCTGAGTCACGACAAAACAAACCATAGGTAAATCTTTGGAGGAAATCTTTAATGAAATATGGCCTTTGGCCAGAAATAATCATCGGATCTTAGACGGATGTTAGACGGATGTTTTTTGGTTGCGTGAGCGCAAGAAATCTTTTGTGGAAATCTTTAATGAGATGTTGCTTCGCAAGAAATAATATATCATTCAAAATGGATAAAAACAAAATCTTTAACAAAAATCTCGACTGAAAATGCGCTCGAATACCTCGCTTCTGGGAAGGGTTTTATTTTGGATCGCATCAGAGATGCTCGAAATCTTAACAAAAATCTTGAGAATAATCTTTAACTAGAATCCGTGTGCTCCGTGTGTTCCGTGGATAAAATTTCCCGGAAACAGGGGGACACTTGATGGGACTTCACTTAATGTTGTCTTTTTCTCCCAACAACCTTTTCTGCTCACGCTCAAAGTTCTCCAAAAAGTGAATCTCTACAAGTGAGAGGTTGTTCTTGGTACGCTCCTTGAATTTGTCGTATTCCTGGTTGGCTTTCTCTTTGGCAAGTTTGGCGGAGATTTTGCCTGCATGGGTGAGAATGTCTTTTCGGGAGATACGGAGAAAGTCATCGAGAATGTTTATCCAGTCCTTCATATACATTGGGCGGTGTTCTTCGGCTTGCATTTCGGCGAAGTCAAGATACAGGCTCACGATGCGGTTCAAGGACTTGATTTCTTCGTGGGTGAGATAGTTCTTGGCTATTTCCGCTTCGGGCTTAGTCGGCATAGCTCCTGACCACGTTGTAAGTCCCATAAAGTCTTTCTCTGCATCGGCTCTCTCATATATTATTTCCGCCGCCGTGTGACCATGAATCGAATAGTGCATCTTGTTCTGTACTGTCTTGAAGAACTTTTGTGTCATTTCCACTCGTGGGTCATAGTCGATACTGAGGGCATAAATCTCCAATACCTTACGATAGAACACCTTCTCACTGGAGCGGATGTCACGTATTCTTGCAAGCAGCTCGTCAAAATAATTGCCACCTCCTGCTCTCTTCAACAGGTCATCGTTCATGGCGAAGCCTTTTACTATATACTCCTTCAGTACCTTGGTTGCCCATATACGAAACTGAACACCACGGTATGAATGTACACGATAACCTACGCTGATTATCATGTCGAGGTTGTAGAAAGCGACTTGGTGCTCCTGTACTTTTCCCTCAATAGCACCATGCTTAGTGGTTATTGCAAAAAATGCAACTACCTCTTTTTCGTCCAACTCCCCATCCTCCAATACATTTTTTATATGTCGTGAGATTGTGGACTTATTACGTTGAAACAACTCTGCCATCTGGTCGAGTGAGAGCCAGACAGTATCGTTTTGCAGCTTCACCTCTATCTGTGAATCGCCGTCAGGAGTTTGATATAATAAAAATTGGCCTTTATCCATATATACATTACTTTAACGTCTTGGTTAGGAGAAGAACTTGGTTTTGCTTCTTTACAGATCTTTCATTTCGACACCAAGCAGTTTTGCAATGGCATAAAACTAAGGTTAGGCTGAGCTTTATTACTAGTCCATCTTGACATAGTACACTCTGATACGCCTAATACTTGTGGTTGCCATTTCCCGGTCTTCTTCTTTTCGACAAGGACTAACTTGATGCGATTCAAGTCTTGCTCCATATAATATTTATTATCGTTTGATGCAAATTTATATAAATTCTTCAAAATTCCACCATTCCACACGTTAAATTAAGAAAAATAGCCCGATTTCGCCACTTTCTGATGCAAAAAATAATTTAGAATCATCGGAAATTTTTATTGTCGCACACGATGACACAGATTTTATTTGTGTTCCGCGGATTTCAGTTGCTTCGCAAGGATTCAATCATCATCGGAATTTAGACGGAATTTATACGGATGTTTTTGGGGTAGCCTGAAGGCTAGAAATCTTTGGGGGAAATCTTGTTTAAGATGTTGCCTACGGCAAGAAATATTTTAGGAAGATAACAATATTATTAAATAGATTTCTGGGCCGTTTAGGTCCTCAGATTTTTACCAAAGATTTCCTCTAAGATTTCTTGCCGACAGGCAACTAAAAATATAATCATTAACAAAAATCCTTGACCAAAATGCGCTCGAATACCTCGCTTCTGGGAAGGGGTTTATTTTGGATCGCCTACGGCTCGACATCTAAACTAGAATCTTGAACAAAATCTTTAACAAAAATGAAGTCTGAAGTCTGAAGTCTGAGGTCTGAAGTCTGATGGAGTGGTCTTTGTCATCTTAACGAAAATCTTAAAAATAATCTCTAACCTCTAACCTATAACCTTTAACCTTTAACCCATAACCTATAAACTCCGTGTTCCGTGTGCTCCGTGTGTTCCGTGGATAAAAAAATTTCCATGTAATCCGTGAAATTCGGGTGAACGGGTGACCATGTGTGACATTAAAAAGTATTATAGTACCGCAGCACAGACTTTGCGGAACCAATCGAGTTTTTTGCCACTCATTTCTGCTATGGATAAGTTTTCTTTGTTTACATCTTCAGGTTCAAATTCATAATAAGAATCTTCAGAGGGGAGATAATCCTCTGGAAAATCTTCTATGGAATGGGCTTGGAAATTGTGATGATGTCCTTCGTTATCTATATCAACAGTATATACTATGTCGTCTAATGGCGAACTTAAAATATTACGTAATGTCTGCTTTTTTTGGGTGTACTTCAGGATGGCGTCGTAATCGGTTCTGATGAACATCCAACGATTGTCTGCATCATCTTGGTCTATCCAATAGAAGAGATAGTTGTCACCATTGATAGTTACATAGTGTGACAACAATGGTCCATCAAAATATATAAGATCGGCCACTTTCTTGAACTTGTCGAAATTGCGATTCCTGATGCTTATACCTTTTATTGTTTTCATAATTTGTCCTCCTCTAATTTAAATGTTTTGGATAAGTCACATGATGGAAACTCAAATAGGTTATAATGTCCGTTACTGGCTGGGGGTGTGATGTTGCCATCGTTATTGGAAACAATTCCAGAAGAAATACTATCACCAATGGCTTTGTATATGTTTCTCATATTCTTAGCAAGTAAGTGATAGAACTTAATGGCTTTTTCCTTTTCGGTAAAGCAAGACAAAGCATATCCACCAACATCGACTTTTCTTTGTCCATTCATGATGGCACGCTGAGGCTTCATGATGTAGTTGGGTAAGTAGCTTTTGGACATATCTGAGCTGAAAACGAATCTGAATCCTTTCAAATCGTTTGGCTTTACAACTTCGGGCATCTTTACTCCTTGTTGTATCAATGCGTCTATTTCTGCTTGATACTTATATGTTCCCATCTGTCTGTGGTTTAAATCCGTTTGCAAAAATAAGCAATATTTCTCTTTTATGCAAGTTTTTAGGCTTTTTCTGCCAGAAATGGCTCACGGATCATCGGATCATCGGATTGTTTTCGTTAAGCCATGAGCAGAATAATGCTCGCTTTAATTATGCCATGGCGAGAAAACAAAGGCGTATGCCAATTTAAACGGATGTTAGACGGATGTTTTTTTGGGGTTGCGTGAGCGCAAGATGTTTTGGAGTAGCGAAGACAGAGTGAAAGCGCGCTTTCACTATGCTGAGTCACGACAAAACAAACCATAGGTAAATCTTTGGGGGAAATCTTTAATGAAATATGGCCTTTGGCCAGAAATAATAATCTTTAACAAAAATCCTTAACCAAAATGCACTCGAGTTCCTCGCTTTTGGGAAGGGTTTTATTATGGATCGCCTACGGCTCGACATCTAAACTAGAATCTTGAATAAAATCTTTAACAAAAATGAAGTCTGAGGGCTGAAGTCTGATGGAGTGGTCTTTGTCATCTTAACGAAAATCTTAAAAATAATCTCTAACCTCTAACCTCTAACCTCTAACCTCTAACCTATAAACTCCGTGTGCAAGGCTATTTCCAGGTTTCCGCTACCAGTTGCAGGCCTTTTTCTGTGCATACACCACGGAGGGGAACAAGGAAGAAATTGTAGTAGAGCTCGTCCATGGTATAGGTTGACAAGAGCTTGTTTTCGATGATGGCATCGGCGACGGAGTCATAAAGGATAAGAAAGAGATTGTAGTTGATGTCGGAACGGAAGAAACCTTGCTCAACACCTAAATGCATGAAATCTAATATCTCGGCGCCCTTCTGGGCCCTGACTTTCTGCATGTATTGCTCTATCTTAGGATAGCGATGGATGTCTTCGTAGAATGCAGGACAGATATTGCGGGAGGCGTTACTATTGACGCGATAGGCTTCCTTCAGTATCTCCATCACATTATGACCTTTGCTGGCATAGGATTGTATCTGGTCGTGACGCAGACGGTCGCGCTTGCTGATGCCTTCATACAATAAAGCCTCTTTGTCATCATATATTTCATATAAGGTGCGCTTGGATATGGACAAGGCTGTTGCTATGTCGTCCATCTTAACCGCCTTTACACCTTTTTTCTCAAACGCAGCCATGGCTGTTTCCAGTATCTTATCCCTTAATCCTATACGATAATCAGTCAAATCTCTTGTTATTTCCTGCATAAGTAACCATTTTGCCCACAAAGTTACTAAAAAGATTAAAAAGGTTGATGTTTTTTCGCGTATTTTCGCTCATTTTTTGTAATTTTGTGCTGTTTTTAATGGAACAAACGTAAAGCTACTTATATTATTATGGTAAAAATCTCTAAAGAGGCCGCCCTCAACTATCATGAGGCTGGCCGTCCTGGAAAAATTGAAGTGAAGCCTACCAAGGCTTACCGTACACAGACAGACCTGTCGCTCGCCTACTCTCCTGGTGTTGCCTATCCGTGTCTTGAGATCCAGCAAGACCCTGAGGCTGCCTATCGATATACTGACAAAGGAAACCTCGTGGCTGTAATCTCTAACGGAACGGCTGTTCTTGGACTGGGTGATATTGGCGCCATGAGCGGCAAACCCGTCATGGAGGGTAAGGGCCTCTTGTTTAAAATCTATGGCGGCATCGATGTGTTCGATATCGAGGTGGCTGAGAAGGACCCTGAGAAATTCTGTGAAGCGGTAGAGAAGATTGCGCCTACCTTCGGCGGTATCAATCTTGAGGATATCAAGGCGCCTGAGTGCTTCTATATCGAGGAGCGCCTGAAGCGTACTCTCGACATCCCCGTGATGCACGACGACCAGCATGGTACGGCTATCATTTCTGCTGCCGGACTGAAAAATGCCCTTGAAGTGATTGGTAAGGATATTAAAAAGGTGAAGATCGTGGTCAACGGCGCGGGTGCTGCTGCCATCTCTTGTACCAAACTCTATATGGCTATCGGCGCTCAAAAGGAGAACATCCTGATGCTCGACTCGAAGGGTGTGATCACTTCTGACCGCGAGAACCTGAACGAACAGAAGAAATTCTTTGCTACCGATCGTCGTGATGTGCATACCCTGGAAGAGGCTGTCAACGGAGCCGACGTTTTCGTAGGTCTGTCGAAGGGTAACGTGCTCTCGCAGGATATGGTGAAGTCGATGGCTAAAGATCCTATCATCTTCGCCTTGGCTAACCCCGTACCTGAGATCTCATACGAGGATGCCATGGAGGCTCGTCCCGACACCTTGATGTCAACAGGTCGTACTGACTATCCTAACCAGATCAACAACGTGATTGGTTTCCCATACATCTTCCGTGGTGCACTCGACGTTCACGCTACCGCCATCAACGAAGAGATGAAGCTGGCTGCCGTTCACGCTATTGCCGATCTTGCCAAACAGCCTGTACCCGACGTGGTCAACGATGTCTATAAGGTGAACAACCTCACCTTCGGTCGCCAGTACTTCATTCCGAAACCTGTTGACCCACGTCTCATCACAGAGGTGAGTGCTGCCGTTGCCAAGGCTGCCATCGAGAGTGGCGTGGCCCGCAAGACCATCGAGGACTGGGATGAATACAAGCGTTCGCTGTCGGTATTGCTCGGTCAGGAGACCAAACTGACTCAGAAGCTCTACGCTACTGCCTCGGCTCATCCACAGCGTGTGGTATTTGCTGAAGCTGTACACCCCACTATGCTGAAAGCTGCCGTACAGGCGAAGGCTGAAGGCATCTGCCACCCCATCCTGCTGGGTAACGACGAGGTGATTGCGAAATTGGCTAAACAGCTGGACCTCAACCTCGACGGTATCGAGATTATCAACCTGCGTCATCCTGACGAGCAGGAGCGCCGCGAGCGTTATGCACGTATCCTGACCGAGAAACGCCAGCGCGACGGATACACCTTCCAGGAGGCTAACGATAAGATGTTTGAGCGCAACTACTTCGGTATGATGATGGTGGAGACTGGCGAGGCTGATGCTTTCCTCACGGGTCTCTATACCAAATACAGCAACACCATCAAGGTGGCAAAAGAGGTAATTGGCATCCGTCCGGAATACAAGCATTTCGGTTCGATGCATATCATCAACTCTCAGAAGGGTACCCTATATATTGCCGATACCATGGTGAACGAGAATCCTGATACCGACGCACTTGTTGATATCGCACGTCTGGCGGCTACCAGCGTACGCTTCTTCAACGAGAAACCGGTTATCTCGATGATTTCTCACTCTAACTTCGGTAGCTCTACTTCTGATGGGGCACAGAAAGTGCGCAAGGCTACGGAAATCATGCAGCAGCAATATCCTGAACTGGCTATCGACGGTGAGATGCAGCTGGGCTTTGCCCTCGACCGCGAACTCCGCGACGAACAGTATCCTTTCAGTCGCCTGAATGGTAAGGATGTAAACACACTCGTTTTCCCCAACCTCTCATCAGCACGCTCAAGCTATAAGATGCTGCAGATGCTGGATGCGGACGTCGAGATTATCGGCCCGATCCAGATGGGACTCAACAAACCTATCCACTTCATCGACTTCGGAGCCAGCGTGCGCGACGTGGTGAATATCGTGGCTGTTGCTACCATCGATGCCTACGTGGATAAGGTGAAGAAACGCATCAACGCTGCTAAATAATAACATACTCAGGGAGTTCCCACTCCCTCTCTCTATACGATATGGGAGCCGACAGACTTTTTGCCGGCTCCCATATTTGGGCTTTCACAGGTAGTGGCCCGCAGACTGACAAACTCGGAAAGAAATGACGCTTACAACATCACAACAACGACATCATTACCGCGAACTGCTCGTGCTGGGCATTCCCATTATCATCGGCCAGTTGGGCACCATCGTACTCGGTTTTGCCGATACGCTCATGATAGGTCATCACAGCACAGAAGAACTGGCTGCCGCCGGCCTGGTCAACAATATCTTCGGTCTTGTTCTTATCGCCTATATGGGTTTCTCCTACGGACTGACGCCTGTCGTAGGACGACTCTATGGTATGGGGCAAAACGAAGCCGTAGGAGGAAAAGTGAAAAACTCTCTTGTGGCCAACGGTGTTGTCGGCTTGCTGTTTACAGCCGTCATGACCTTCCTCTATTTCAATCTTGAACACATCGGACAACCTGACGAACTGCTGTCGCTCATCCGGCCGTATTTCCTGGTCAATCTGGCGAGCATCCTCTTTGTCGGTCTCTTCAACACGCTGAAACAATTCTTTGACGGTATTGCACAAACCAAAGTGGCGATGTGGACCATGGTGGGCGGTAACCTGCTGAATATTCTCTTCAACTGGCTTCTCATCTATGGCGTGGGCGGTTTTCCTGAAATGGGACTCCTGGGTGCCGGTATTGCCACATTAGGGTCGCGTGTCTTCATGGCTCTCGTCCTCGTTGGCGTGATGCTCTCCTGCCGACGCTACAAGACCTATCGCCTCCACTTCCTCTCCTATCCTATCAACAAAGTGGATTTCATAGAAATGAACCGCTTGGGCTGGCCTGTTGCCTTGCAACTCGGCATGGAGAGTGCTGCGTTCAGTCTGAGTTGTGTGATGGCAGGATGGTTGGGTACGATTCCTTTGGCTGCCCATCAGGTGATGATTACCATCTCGCAACTGTTCTACCTGATTCTGTCGGGATTGGCAGCTGCCATGGCGATACGCGTCAGCCATTTCGTGGGACAACGCGACTTTGCTGCCGTGAAGGCTAATGCGATGGATGGTTTCCGTCTGAACCTCTTTATCTCCTTCGTGCTGAGCATCCCAATCTTGCTGTTCCGCAACCATATCGGCGGTTTGTTCAGCGAGAATATCGAGGTGCAACTGTATGTGTCGGGGTTGATTCTCATCTTGGCGCTCTATCAGTTTGGCGACGGCATGCAATACGCGTTTGCCAATGCCTTACGTGGAATAGCCTGCGTACAACCGATGGTGACCTATGCCTTCATCGCCTATTTCGTGGTCAGCCTGCCCTTGGGATATACCCTCGGCTTTATCTGCGATCTGGGCATCTATGGTATCTGGACGGCTTTCCCCTTTGGTCTGACCATCGCGGGATTCCTATACTACATCAGATTCAAAAAGGAACTCAATAAAATGTCACATGGATGAAATCATCGGAACTTAGATGGATTTTTTTAGTTGCCTACGGCAAGAAATCTTTGGAGGAAATCTTGTTTAAGATGTTGCCTACGGCAAGAAATATTTTAGGAAGATAACAATATTATTAAATAGATTTCTGGACTGTTTAGGTCCTTAGATTTTACATGAAGATTTCCTCTAAGATTTCTTGCGTAAGCAACACAAAACAAAATCTTTAACTAGAATTTTTTCCGTGTGTTCCGTGTAATCCGTGGATAAAAAAATACCGTGTGACCGTGTAAGATAAAACAACGAATATGAAAAAGAATGAACGTGATGCTTTGATTTTTGCGAGATTTCGCGAGAAGATGCCCAATCCAACAACGGAATTGCAGTTTGGCAGCATCTTCCAACTACTTGTGGCGGTAATGCTTAGTGCACAATGTACCGACAAACGCGTTAACCAGGTTACGCCTGCTCTTTTCAAACAATATCCTGATGCACGCAGTCTGGCAGAAGCAGAAGCCGATGAGGTCTATGAGTACATCAGGAGCGTATCGTACCCCAATGCCAAAGCTGCCCATCTGGTTGAGATGGCTCGTGAATTGATGACGCATCACAATGGGGAGGTTCCTGCGACGATGGAAGATCTTCTGACGCTTCCCGGCGTGGGTCGTAAGACGGCTAATGTGCTGTTGAGTGTGGCATTCGGACAGTCTGCCATGGCTGTAGATACCCATGTGTTCCGCGTCAGCCATCGGTTAGGTATCGTCACGCGGTCTGCCTCTACTCCTTTGTTGGTTGAGCGTCAACTCTTGCGCATCATCCCTTCTGCCGATATTCCCCTTGCTCACCATTGGCTGTTGCTCCATGGTCGTTACGTTTGTACGGCTCGCAAGCCCCATTGTGCTGATTGCTTCCTGCGTGACCTCTGCCCTTCTGCCATCCGGTGAAAGGTTGCACACAGATGATGCGGATGCTTCTAATGTCGCACGGAAATCAATCATCGGAATTTAAACGGATGTTAGACGGATGTTTTTTGGGTTGCGCGAGCGCAAGAAATCTTTGGAGGAAATCTTGTTTAAGATATTGCTTCGCAAGAAATCAATCATCGGATCTTAGACGGAGTTTATGCGGAAACAAAATCTTTAACTAGAATCTTTTCCGTGTGATCCGTGTGATCCGTGGATAAAAAAATTCCGTATGTTCCGTGGATAAAAAATTCCGTATGACTTTTTCGGGGGAGATAAAAAAGGAGCGGATTACGGGACTCGAACCCGCGACCCTCGGCTTGGGAAGCCGATGCTCTACCAACTGAGCTAAATCCGCATGGAGAAAAATAATGTGCCTTTTAAGACAACAGGAGTCAGAACATAGGTTCTAACTCCTGTATGAAATGAGCCGATAGCCGGACTCGAACCGGCGACCCACGCATTACGAATGCGTTGCTCTACCAACTGAGCCATATCGGCAACATTCAAAGAACGCCTTTTTGTTTAAGCGGATGCAAAGATACTAATAAAAAACGAAATCACAAAACTTTTCTTTATAAAGTTATACGTGAAAAGGTTCTCCCTACCCCAACTTCCAACCGTTGAAAACGAGGATTACAAACGATATCGTCTCTCGTCGTTCATTCTTTGTTTCAGTCTATCGAGACGGTTGGACCGCCTTGTTATGAACAAACGAGGCTGTAAAGTACGGCACAGAAGGCTGTCAGGACAAGGACAAGGACGGGTATCTCGCAGAAATACATGCCATAGGCTACGGGTTTCGCAACACGGAGATAGAGGCGATAGACGCCATAGCCTACCAGTCCGCCCCAGAGCAGACCGACAAGGATGTCGCCAGGATAATGCACGCCAAGGTATATGCGTGTCCAACAGTTGACCAACGACCAGCCTATCAGAAAATACGATAGGATGCGGTTGCGTGTCAATAACGAGAAGAAGACCGCCAAACTAAACGTATTGGCGGCATGGGCGGAGAAGAAACCGTAGTTGCCTCCTCGATAGTCGTTGACGACATCAACGAGGATACCTATCTGTGGGTCGTGGGTAGGTCGCCATCGGGCTACCAACGGTTTGACAATGGTGTCGTCGATGGTTCCTGCCAATACCACACAGAGGCCTGCTGCGCCTAATACCAAAAGCACCTGTGAAACGCTATTGTTGCATCGCAGCACCATATAGAATAATGCGATATAGAGTGGAATCCACGTACGGGCATTGGTCAGGATTACAGCCAGTTGGTCAACAAACAACGAGTCGCTACCGTTGAGCATCAACAACAATTGCTGGTCAAACTGAATGATTGTTTCCATGTGGGTTGCAGCCTAAATAATCTCTATGGTTTCTACGGCAATCCATCCGCGCTTTCCATCTGCCAAGCGTATCTCGCGCCATCCCTTCATCGTATTGTCTGTGATGGTGACACGTGTTCCTTCGTGGATGGTAAACAGATCGGTACCGTTTTTCGCCGGGGTACTCTTGACCGAAACGGTAGGCGCCACGACGATGGCTCCATCACGATGCAGGAGCTTGTCGCGCTGTTGCCAAGCAAAGAGGTTGGCCAAGAAGAATATCATCAGCAAGGCGAGAGCGCCGAAGAATCCCGTCTTTCGCATCCACACGCGATCTACGAAGAGATAGACCAACGCCAGTATGATGGCAAGCGCCAACGAGACAAGCGCCAACCATGCCCATGCGTCAACACTCATGAGATTGACCAGGGAATGGTACCAGGTGACGAAGAACATCTCCGTTTCCGGTGTGATGCGATCGATGGTTTTTGATTGTGCCATCTGTAGGTTGAAACGAATATCCTCGTCGCCAGGCGAAAGGAGTAGTGCACGCTCATAATTGAGAATAGCCCGTGTGATATTATCGGTACGATACCAGGCATTACCCAGGTTGTAGTAGAGGTCGGCATCCTCCCCTTGCTTGAGCAATTCCTCGTAGATATGGATGGCCTGCTGGTAGCGCTCATGGGTATAGGCGCTATCGGCATCAGCCTTCGTCACCTTTTGCGCTTGTAGCGTCAACGGCATCATCAACATCAGCGTGAGACAGCATCCCAAGGCTATTGTTCCAACAAAGCGTTTGGCAGCTGTGGTATGTTGTATAGCATATTTTATCATGACTTCACCTCTCTTCCTTTTTCGATATATGTAATAGCCTCTATGGCAGCTTCATACACCTTGTTCATATTACCATGCGCATCACCTGGAGCGTAGCGCGCAAACTCACATTCATCAAGGGCTCCGATGAAGAGTTTGATAGTTTCGCCATCTACCTGACGATCGCCAAGGCGCTGGCTGATATTCTCGCGTGAAAGTTCGGCAACAGGAATATTGAGTTTATCGCCCACGTATCCCCAAAGGGCACGCAACACCTCGTCGTAGAACTCATTCTGCTTGTCGGCCTTCAAGAGTTTGGCGGCTGTACGAAGTCGTCGTATGGCCACCTTGTTGGCCCGTTTGCCACGCATCTTCACTACGTTAGCCTGATCGATGGCTCGCTGGCGGAATGCTACAAACAAGGTAACGAAGATGCCCAGCAGGACAACAAGGATAGTCCAGTAGGCTGTTGACGCGAAGAAGGTGTCGCCCAACATTCTGGGATTGACCTCTCCGGTCTTTATAAAGCGGATGTCTTTATTGACTTGTTGCAGTTCTTCGCTAGCAAAGGTTGCCGACGAACTGCCACTACCCTTAGCAACCTTCAAGGTAAAGGGTTGTGAGCGTAACGTCTTATAACTGCCTGTCTTGGTATCGAAATACACAAACTCGATAGGTTTCAGTTCGTAATTGCCTTGATGGCGAGGTACGATGAGGATATCGTAGATCATGCTACCCTCAATACCGTTGGTAGAGAGTTTTGTCTTATCGGTAATCTTCGCATCATACTGGTCGAAATCCTTGGGCAGTTCGACAGCCGGTTGCTTGATGAGCTTCATATTACCCACTCCACTCACGACAATACGCATGGTCACGGGATCGTTGGCCTTGACCTCTTGTTTGTCGAGAGAGGCAGATAGCGAGAACGTTCCTACTCCACCAGAGAAATTGGTAGGACGTGCAGGCAACGGATCTACGGTAATGGTCAGTCCCGGCGCTTTGATAATCTTCTTGACCTCTGTATATCCCGAACCTCCGTTGAAGAAGGCTTCAAAGGGATCGACGTCGCGGTTTTCAAGCATCACCATGCCCTCGTAATCCAAACTTGGAATTTCAAGGCGTCCTGTGGTCTGCGGGAACATCACATACTGTTGCCAGGTAACGGTACGATAAGGACGTCCGTTGAGGGTCTCGACATGGAAACTCTTCTGTTGTGGTAGCGGAACCTCACGGGTATAGAAGCTCTTCAGATCAGGCATCTTACCATTGAGCGAGGTCAGATTGACCAAGGTATAGACCTTATAGGTCAGCAAGATAGGCTCTTGTTCGTGGACGCGTCGCTTGTTGGCGCTAACCTTCATAAAGAGCGTATTACCCGTGATGCGGTTGCTCATGGCAGAACCATGATTCTCCGAGCGTTGTCCACGACCTTGCTGTGAAGACGAGGCAGAGCCCGACACCCTGATGTGTAATACGTTGGAGTGGATCTGCTTTCCTGCTGCCACAGCACGTGCGGCAGGAATGGTATAGTTTCCAGCTTTGTTAGCACAGACGATATAGGTAAAGGTAACCGACGAAGAGCTGGAAGTCTTTCCGTTGATCATCTGAAAACTCGACTGCGTACTGGTACGCGGTCCCATCAGCACCTCCAGGGCTTCCGGGATATTACCTGCACGAAAATCGTTTACATCATCCGTATTGACCGTATAGGTAAGACGGAACTGTTCTCCTACGGCAACTTGCGAGGGAGCACGTCCCACCATGTGCTGTCCGAATGTCGTTACCGACATGAGCAGCATCGCGACCAATGGGATCAGCCATTGTGCATGTTGAATAGTTCTATCTGTGGTATTGTTCTTCATTTCTTTCCTGTTCAATGGGTCTTGACTTTGAAACTGAATAGTTGTTATGTAAATAGCTTGTATCCATTACCAGTTTTTCTGCAACCTGCGTTTCTGCTGATGCTGCTGTTGAGCTTTCTTGATGCGCTGTTGCGTATTCTTTTCTTCCTGCATGGCAGCATTCAACAGTTGTTCTGCATTTTCCTTACTCATCTGTGGTTTCTGCTGTTGCTGTTGTTGCTTCTGCTTGTCTTGCTTCTGCTTGTTATTCTCCTGTTTTTGCTGCTTTTGCTTATCGTCTTTTTTGTCTTTATTGTTTTGTTGAGGTTGCTGCTGTTGCTTCTGCTGTTTCTGTTGACGTTTGCAGAGTTCAAGGTTGTAACGCGTCTCGTTATCGCGAGGATTATTGCGCAAAGCCTCCTTATACGCCTCTATGGCATCGCCATACATCTTGAGCGTCTGACAAACGGTACCTATGTTATGGTAAGCCTGCGCACGACGATACGGGTTTTGTTCCAGTTTGGCAGCACTCTGAAACTGCTGTATGGCAGCCGAGTCTTTGCGTTGCATCAGGAGGGCATTACCCAGATTATATATAGCCTGAGGATTGCGGTCGTTGCGTTCCAATGCCTTGCGATAGCTGGTTTCCGCTTCAGCATAATTGCCAGCCCTGAACTGTCGATTGCCCTTTCTGACATAGTCGCGGTCGGACTGCGCCTGCACGTTGAGCGTAGCCGCAAGAAGCAAGAGCAGGAGCATCATGGGTTTATTTCGGCTGAAGAGGTGAAGCTTGCTGAGATGAGGATTGCGAACCTCAAGGATACAGATTTCTATGATCAGCAAGAGCATGACGAGGATGGCAACCGCCTGAAACTGTTCGTCGAAATCGCTATAGATAGTTACAGCCGTTTCCTTCTTTGAGAGTTTGTCGAGTTCTGCGTTGAGTTGCTCTTGCGCGTTGGAATTGTTTTCCACGTGAATATAGGCTCCGCCTCCAGCTTCAGCCACCTGTTTACACATATCTTCATTCAAAGCCGACATGACGGTCTGCCCTGTTTCGTCTTTGATGTAATCGTTACCGCCGCCGATGGGGATAGGCGCTCCTTTAGGAGATCCTATGCCAAGAACAAACACACGCATGCCTTTGTCTTTTGCCTCACGTGCAGCCTCAAGCGCCCCACCCTCATGGTCTTCTCCATCTGTTATCACGATGATGGCCTTGCCAATACCTTGTTCCTGCGTAAAACTGTTTGTTGCCATTTTAATGGCGGCAGCAAGGTCGGTACCCTGTACATCAATCATCGAGGGATCGATATTGCTCAAAAACATTTTAGCAGAAACGTAGTCGCTCGTAATAGGCAGTTGCACAAAGGCGTCGCCGGCAAATACGATCAGTCCGATCTTGTCGTTGGTGAAATGGTCAACAAGGTTTTCTACCATCATTTTGGCTCTGTCGAGACGACTTGGTACCACATCTTCCGCCAACATAGAATTGGAAATATCCATGGCGATGATGGTTTCAATACCCGTTCGCTTCTCATGGTTGATCTTGGTACCCATCTGCGGACGCGCCAGCATCACGATCATGAGCGCCAAGGCTGCAATCAGCAATATGAATTTCACCCGTGGACGATGGCGAGAAACGTTGGGCATCAACTCGCGTACGAGATTGATATCGCCAAATCGTCTGAGGCGTTTCTTTTGTTGATACACCATCCAGAATTGCATCAACACCAGAATCGGTATCAATATCAGCAAATAGAGATATATGGGGTCTTCAAATCGAAACATAATGCAGTTCTCCGATAATTTTAAGGTAGTTTTCTGAATATGGTAAGTCGTAAGAGCAATTCGAGAAGCAACAGGAGGCATGCTGCCAAGGCAAAGGGCTGATAAGCCTCATAGCGTTTGCTGAACTGCGTCACGTTGAGTTTAGACTTTTCGAGTTTGTCGATTTCTCGATAGATATTCTGCAACTCCCGGTTGTTTGTTGCGCGATAGAAGCCGCCATCTGTTGCTGCGGCAATTTCACTCAAGGTCTTACTATCTATTTCTACAGGGATATTGACATACTGCACACCACCGGCAACAGGCATGGGATAAGGAGCCACCTTATTGGTACCTACACCGATAGTATAAACTCTGATGCCTAGACTTTTGGCAATTTCAGCAGATGTCATGGGCGACAAGTCGCCACGGTTGTTACTACCGTCGGTCAGCAGAATGACAACCTTGCTTTTCGCCTTAGAATCCTTCAAACGGCTGACAGCATTGGCAAGTCCCATTCCGATGGCTGTTCCATCCTCGATAAGTCCTCTCGTTGCCAAGTCGGTTCTGACACCCCGTAGCAGGTTGAGTACCGAAGCGTGGTCGGTCGTCATAGGACATTGTGTAAACGCCTCACCCGCAAATATCGTCAGACCAATATTATCGTTGGGTCTGCCGGCAATAAACTCAGCAGCCACTTGTTTGGCAGCCTCAATACGATTAGGCTTTAGGTCTTCTGCCAGCATAGATCCAGAGACGTCCATCGCCATCATGATATCGATACCCTCCACCGATTTGTTTTTCCAGGAGTTATGGGTTTGAGGTCGTGCCAATATCAATACCAACAGTACGAAAATCGCCAGCCTCAACAACAATTGTATCGGCATCAAAGTCACCTTCCAGCTCCGTGCTGCAAACCTATAGGCATGGGTATCGCTCAACCGCACGGTAGGTTCGGTTTTCTTCCGATACATCAGATACCATATCACATACGGTATCAGCAGTAACAGCAGCAGGAAATATTCTTTATTTGCAAATTCCATTCTAATTCATTATTTATATCCACTCGCCGAGAAGCAACACATGATAAACGGCATAAACGAGCATAGCCACACATGCCACGACAATCAGGCTGATAACGGTTTTGAGCAGTCGTCTTGTTTTCAGAGAGCGTTGGTCAGCTTCTGTCAACTCAGGTTTCTGGACTTCCTCTGTGGCAACCGCCTCCTGTTTCGTCTGGTCGATAAAGGCAATAGCGTTAACCAGGTTGGCATCGTTCTCGTTGATGAGTGTAGAATATTTGGCAAACTTCACCAGATCGGCCGTGATGAACAGCTGGCGGAGTTCGTCGATCATAGCCTGGTCGCCCGAAGACGTCAGGCGTTCTATAATCTCTCCACTTGTCATCTCCATGGCAGAGAAATGGTAGCGCTCCTCTATATATTTACGAAGCGTATCGGTAAGTTTCGTATAGTACTCCTTCGGATTATCCGACGACACCATACGTTCTGCCTTGATCTGCTCTATCTCCTTCATGGCCTTCTGGTGTGGCAACAGTCGCTTCACGATACGCAAAGTCTTGATGATAGGTTTGTTGTCGCGCAGGCGAAGGTAGAGGTAATAAGCCACAGCCATCAGGAGCAAAGAGAGAATGCTCAACCAAAAAGGAAGAGCCCACTCAGCCCATGAGAATGGGTTGTCCTGTACATCCTTCGGACCATAGAACTTATCGAGTTTGGTTGTATCAACCTCAACTTCTATCACCTTTAGTGCCAGACTCTTAGTAGGATATACTTTCCCGTTTACTTTAACGCGAAATGCGGGCAGATAATAGAGTTTACCGTCGAAAGACGTCAAGGTATAGATGCTTTTAACCTGCATGCGTCCATCGCTCACATCTTCAGTCTGTTCGTCGCTTACAGCCAACACCTCCACTCCCGGTACGATATTCTCACGCGGTTTGAAAGTCGGCATGTTGACCTTAGACTGCTGTGGAACTGTTGCGGTCACAGTCACATGCACCTGCTCTCCTATCATCATCTCAAGTGAGTCGATACGAGCTTCTACATCCACCTGCGCCAAGATCGTAGCAGGCAATAATGCAAGGATAAATAATATCAGGTGTTTCATGCTTATCAACTTCTCTTTTTAAATAGCAGCAACAGGTGTTTGACAAAATCATCACCTGTGGAAATGCTTACCATGTCAACATTACTCTTGTTCATGGTCTCTCGCAAATGCTGTTGCATCCGATTCCAATATTGCTCGTGAGCACGTCGCAAGCGCTTGCTGCTGGTATCAATATACTGTTCATAGCCGGTTTCAGCATCAACCACACGCATCAATCCCACATCGGGTAATGACTTGGCAAAACGGTCATAGACCTGAACTGCAACAACATCATGTTTTCTGTTGCAAATCTGAAGGGGATGCAAGAAATCCTTCTGGTCGTAAAAATCGCTCAACACGAATGCGGTACAACGATGTTTAACAACACTTGTAAGAAACTGCAACGCTCCCTCTATGTTCGTTCTCTTGCTTTCGGGGTGAAAGTCGAGCATTTCGCGTATGATATAAAGGATGTGTTTACGTCCTTTCTTCGGAGGGATATACTTCTCGATATGGTCGGAAAAGAATACCACTCCTATCTTATCATTATTCTGAATGGCGCTAAAAGCAATGGTGGCAGCTATTTCTGTCACCATATCGCGCTTCATTTGGCTTTGCGTGCCGAAGTCGAGCGATCCGCTGACGTCTATGAGTAGCATGACGGTGAGTTCGCGCTCTTCTTCAAAGACCTTGACATAAGGGCGATGGAAGCGTGCTGTCACATTCCAGTCGATATCTCTGACATCATCTCCGTACTGGTATTCGCGCACTTCGCTGAAAGCCATTCCACGGCCCTTGAAAGCAGAGTGATACTGGCCTGCAAAGACGTTAACGCTCAGTCCTCTGGCCTTGATTTCTATCTTTCTTACCTTTTTTAGTATTTCAGCGGTTTCCATTTGTTTGATCTGATTCGTTGTTTATAATCACTTCAATAAGACAGGCGACAATCAAGGTACTTCCACCTTATTGATGATCTTTGAAACAATTTCCTCACTTGTCACATTGCTTGCCTCTGCCTCATAGGTCAGACCGATACGATGACGCAATACATCGTGTGCCACGGCGCGTACATCCTCAGGAACAACATATCCGCGACGCTTGATAAAGGCATAAGCGCGGGCAGCCTTCGCCAGATTGATAGACGCACGCGGACTTCCGCCGTATGCTATGAGGTCTTTCATGTCTTTCAGTCCATAGCGATCAGGATAGCGAGTGGCAAATACGATGTCGGCAATATACTGTTCGATCTTCTCGTCGATATAGACCTCGCGTACCACGTTTCTTGCATTAAGGATTTCCTGAGCCGTAGCGACAGGTTTCACTTCAGGAAGTTTTCCTGCGATATTCTCGCGGATGATGCGTTTTTCCTCTTCGAGTGTAGGATAGTCGATCACCACCTTCAGCATGAAACGGTCCATCTGTGCTTCTGGAAGTGGGTAGGTACCTTCTTGTTCGATGGGGTTTTGTGTAGCCATCACAAGGAATGGTGTGGGCAAATCAAATGTTTCTTTGCCAATAGTCACCTGTTTTTCCTGCATGGCTTCGAGCAACGCACTCTGTACCTTGGCAGGAGCGCGGTTGATCTCATCTGCCAATACGAAGTTGGCGAATACCGGACCTTGTTTCACCTGGAAGCGCTCGTCTTTCTGCGAATAGATCATCGTACCTGTCACGTCGGCAGGCAAGAGGTCTGGTGTGAACTGTATGCGGCTGTAAGTTGCATCAATCAGTTGTGAAAGGGTCTTGATGGCAAGTGTCTTTGCCAGACCAGGCACACCTTCGAGCAATATGTTTCCGTCGCTGAGAAGTCCGATGAGCAACGACTCTACGAGATGCTTCTGTCCTACTATTACTTGATCCATTCCTGTCACGAGATTGGTGACAAATCCACTTTGCTGTTCAATCCGGATGTTAAGCTCCCGGATATCAATTGATTCTGCCATAGTTATATTCTATTTTTGTTTATTTCTGTTTTACGTGTTGCAAAAGTAATCAATTCCTATAGGAAAGTTCTCATGCAAGTATCTAAATAATATTAAAAAAGTTTCCTACGTCTTACAATTTAAGAAACTTTTTCATATCATAACATTTTAGCTGTATATTTGAGATTTATACCAAATCAAAAATGCCTGTCGGGCTCTTTCTTTTGAGTACTTCCAGTTGCAGGTCGGCACCCGCCACGATACCATGGCTACGCAAAATGGCCTCAACGGTCTTACGAGCAAGTTCCGGATGGTTGTTCTCTTCACTCAGGTGACAAAGCCAGACATGCTTCAGGTGTTCGCTCATGTTCTCCACAAGTGCTTCTCCACATTCTACATTACTGAGATGTCCGGTATGCGAGAGTATGCGCTCTTTAAGAAAAGCCGGATATGGGCCGTTTTTCACCATTTCAACATCGTGGTTAGCCTCGATGACGAGATAATCTGCTTTGCTGATGTATGCTTTCATTTCATCGGTTACATAACCAGCATCAGTAATCACACAGAATGCGGTTCCTTCCGCTTCTACCATATACCCCACATTATCGCTACTGTCATGTGGAACGCCAAAGGGAGTAATCTTGAAGTCGCCTATGGTAAAAGAAGTGCCCTTTTCTACATAATTTACATAGTCTGAGGGGACTTTCTGTTGGACACAATAATTTTTGGTAATACCTTCGTGCACCACCTTCGTCGTATACACAGGAACGTGTTGGTCTTTGCTGAACGAACCTACCGATTTGATATGGTCAGCATGATCATGGGTCACAAGTACATGATGCACCTGTGAGAAACTTAATCCATAATCTCTGAAGTTCTTTTTCAAACTTCTAAGTCCTACTCCGATATCTATCAATAGTCCATCCGTCGGCGTAGTCAACAGATAACAATTTCCGCTACTGCCGCTTCCAAAGGATATAAATCTTAGCATTTGGTTTTAAATTTATCTGCAAAAGTAATAAAAAAAAGTCACATTTTTCTTATCTTTGCAACGATTTTTGGATATTTTAAACTTATGAAGAAAATTGTATTATACATTTGCACCATGATTATGGCGTCTTGTAGCCTGATAGAAGTGCATCAAAAGGAGTCTGAAGTTGCAGCAAAATCATGGGCTGAAGCCTTTTTCAGCTTCGACCTTGCACGTGCCAACCAACTGACAGTTGAAGAGAGTCGGCCTTGGTTACATTTCATGGCTTCTAACATTACAGACGAAGATTTGGATTTCGCCAATTCAGAGGATGTCTCCACGTCGGCACATATCGACGATGTGACGGAACTTCCGGGTGATACGATGTGCCTGATAAAGTTGGTTGTGGATAATGCCTTTGTTGCCGACTCCATAGGTTCCCGAGCTCATCTCGTTGACGAATACCACACGACCGTTACTGTGGTAAAACGTCATGGCCATTGGATGGTTAGAATGGCAGGCCTACCGCGAAATGAAATGCAAAATCGCGACTAAAATCCGGATGTAACAGAGGGTAATGTTCCTTTGATGTAGTATAAGCAGGATTAACGGCTTTCATACCCATATCAAAGCGAAGGATGAAGTATCCAAAATTCAATCGGAATCCCATTCCGTAGCTTACTGCGAGTTGTTTCAAGAACTCGTCAAACTTGAATTGTCCACCCGGTTGGTCGTCGTAAGAACGGATGGTCCAGATGTTACCGGCATCAACAAAAAGCGCACCTCCTATTTTCCAGAACAGATGTGTGCGATATTCCATGTTGAGGTCCAGCTTCATGTCTCCCGTCTGGTTGATGAAGTCGATACGTCCGTCCTTGCTGATATACGAACCAGGACCAAGTCCGCGAACACTCCATCCGCGCACGCTATTGGCTCCACCCGCGAAATATCGTTTTTCAAACGGCAGGATAGTACTGTTTCCATAGGGATAAGCAATGCCAAATCCGGCATGGAATACGAGTTGGTTGTTGTAGTCCAACTGTATGTTACGTGTGAAGTCAACATCCCCCTTCACGTATTGTGCATAGGCAATATCAAGGAAAGTGTATTGTCCCTGTGCATTTTTATGGAAATTCAACGCATGTGCTGCGCCATGAAGCAGATTGCCTGCTGTTTCTGCATTGGCTTTAATGGCAATACGTCCGTTGTTATAGGTATAACCCATACCTATTTTCATAATGAAAAGGTTCTCGTAATTATAGCGCAGGATGGCATTCTTGCTTTCGGTATCGTTAAGATACTCATTACGAAACGTTTCACTTATCCATGGCATGGAGATATAGTTGAGATCAAGCAGGTCTATGCGATAACGGTCATGATGCCTACTGTCATTCCATTTGTATTTCCATGCTACAGAAAAGACTCGTCGATGGAACTCCGGTCGGTTTTGAAGGTCGTATAGCATCGACACTTCACTTGTGGCATTAATGCGACGTCTGAAGCTGTTGGCAAGAAAAGGTGCGATGAATCTTGGGAATGTCAATTTGGTTTCTACGCTATACTCTTCAAAATTGTCGTTACCATAGCCTTCCAGCCCCTTGATAGCCTCAAACGCGCCACGCAGTTCTATGGTAAGGTTTTCTGCTCCCTTGAAGAGGTTGCGGTTCTGATAGGTTAGCGCAACAGCAGCACCAAAATCTCCTGCTGTATTCGTTCCTTCGGGTTGAAAAGAGATGGTGGAGGGTTTGTTGGTACTCAGATGGATATTACAATCGAGAAGACGTTCTCGCTGGTGTTCTTCCCATGAAATACTGGTGTATTTGACGGCTCCGAGTCTTCCGAAATGTGCATAGGTATCTTGCAATTTCTTTGCCGAATACAATTCTCCCGAACGTATAAAAGTATTGCGTTGCAAGACTCTTTTTCGAAGATGAATGATACTGTCTTCGCTATCTCCACTCAGATGGTTGACTTTCCCTATCCTATAACTGAGGTGTGGTATTTCATTCCCGTCATGGTCGGTATTGGCATGGATGACAAGTGTCAGGTTGATAGCTTTTTCACCCGGCATAGAATCGGCTCGAAAGGTGATGAAATCCTTGTTGAATCTGAAATATCCTCTGTTGGCCAATTCGCCGACTAATCGGTTGCGTTCGTTATCTAAATTCTCAACGCTAAAGCGCATATTCTCTTTCAGCCCTCTATGCTCAGGCAGGTCCAAACGCAACAGATTGGCAATGGCAGTATCCCGTACTTCATAATTCACCTTTCCCAAATAATAAGGCTCACGAGGGTGAACATGGTACGTCACGTTGATCTTACGTTTCTTTTCTTTGAATGTCGCATCTACAGAAGCACGCAGATAACCCATATTCTGCAATCTCATCTGTAAATCCTGCATGGAGCGTGTAGTACTCAACGTGTCGTAAATGACAGGAGCCTCTCCTATGTTTTTTAGGGTACGGTTGATCCATTTCGACGAGTCTTTACCTGCCAACGAGTAGGTTGACAATGGTAGTTTGAACGACGAGAACCATCTTGTATTACCTTTTTGGCGTACATACGATTTGAGATTGGCGGAATTTACATCTCTGTATTTTCCGTCACTTTCCACCTTGACTCTATTGAGCAGGTATTGGCCTTCTGGCACATATTTGGTTTCTGAGCAGCCACAGAGCATCAACCCTATGACTCCTGTTATTATCATGATCGTATGTCGCATTCTGTTTACAAAGGTAGTGCAATTCAGGTGAAATACAAAACAAACCAACAAAATTTTGTCTGTTCAACAACCAACTTGCGTTCTGATTTTACCATAATCAGGCCGTTTGGCTGAACAGACAAATGTATTTGAACGGTTCAAAGAAATATGTCCACTCTCTCTTGTTAATGCGAACCAATATACAGGAATATCATTCCCAGCAGCACCAACGCCAAATCGACAGCCTTGGCGCGAAGGTTCTTCTCATGGAAGAAGGCAGCACCAAAGAGGAACGACACGATAACCGAACCACGACGCACCATCGACACGATAGATATCATGGCATCGGGCAACGAGAGGGAATAGAAATACACGAAATCAGCTGTAGAAAGGAAAATGCTGACTCCGATAATTGACCAATGCCAATGAAATGGCGTGGTCTGCTTGTGTTTGGGCCACCAGAGAATGGCAAGCATGATGAGCATCATACCACATTGATAGATGTTATACCACGACTGTACCATCATACGATCAAGCCCAACGCCTCCGCTTCCTTCGGGAGCCATCAGGTACTTGTCGTAAAGTCCGCTAATCGCTCCAAGAACAGCAGCACCAACTATCATCCAGATCCAATGGTTGTGCTGGAAGTCTATTCCTTCTTTTTTACCACTCCTACTCAACATCATAAACGACATGACGGCCAACAAGACTCCCATCCATTGCCAACCGTTAAGATGTTCTCCAAATACGAGTAACGCTCCTACAAGTACCATGACCGGACGTGTGGCGTTAATCGGACCTACTATCGTCAAGGGCAGATGTTTCATGCCGAAATAGCCTAACACCCAACTGCTCAGCACGATCAAGGATTTGAGGACGATGTATTTATGCATCTCCCATCCGCCTGAAGCAACATGGAATATGGTATTGTCGAGAATTTCTGTCTGACCACTCAGAATGATGAATGGTAAGAAGATTATCGACGAGAACAGGGTGTTGAGAAACAACACAGGAATGACGGCATTTTCGCGTAGAGCTTCTTTCTTGAATGCATCATAGAAGCCCAATAATGTTGCCGACAAAAAAGCCAATAATAACCAAGTCATCTTTTTAACAATCTTTTATGTGTTTATTATTTGAAAAAATGTATCGTTGTTTGAAATACTTAATATTCTACCCGTTCAAGAAACAATGCTTTGGCGGGCATCGACTCGCCTGCTTGGGTACGATGTCCACTCTCAATAACCCGTCGAAACTCCTCAAGGGTCATGCGGCCTCGCCCCACTTCTATGATCGTACCGACAACGGCCCTTACCATATTCCGAAGAAATCTATTGGCACGTATCTCGAAATACCACTCATCTGGAGCGGTTTGATGCCATTGTGCATGGGTTACCTTACAGAGCGTGGTCTTGACGTCGCTTCCGGTTTTGCAAAACGAACCGAAATCGTCATATTCCATCAGTATAGCCCCAGCTTGATTCATGAGTCCGAAATCGAGCTGATAATGCATCTGCAGGCTAAACTGCTGGCAAAAGGGATTCTTGCCGTAGTGGATATAATAATGGTAGGTTCGGGCGGTAGCCGAAAAACGAGCATGTTTATCGGCTGCAACCGCCTCTACCTTAGAAACTCCTATATCGTATGGCAATACGCCATTGAGGCGCTTGACCATGTGTACACAATCGAAAACAACCTCAGTATCGAAATGTGCAGCCATTTGGCGTGCATGAACTCCTGTGTCAGTTCGTCCTGCTCCTGTCACGTGAATATCCTCACGGAGAAGGAGTGAAAGTGCACGTTCCAATTCTTCTTGAACTGTAATACCATTGGGCTGATACTGCCATCCATGATAACGTGTTCCATCATAACCAAACCATACGAAATATCTCATTTTCTTAACTTGTTTGATTGTTTCTTTTCTTTAGCTTAAACCATCTATTTCACCATCTACCAAGCGAATATGTAATGCCTGAGGAGATTTTGGAAGTCCTGGCATTCGAATCATGCTTCCTGCAATAGCCACAATCATCTCGGCTCCGGAATTGATGACGATGTCACGGATTTCAAAATCAAATCCGTCGGTCACTCCGTATGCCTTCGGGTCTTGCGAGAACGAATACTGGGTCTTGGCAATACACACGGGGAAGGTTCTGCAACCTAATTGCTCTGCGCGTTTCATCTTGCGCTGGGCATCTGCTGAGAATGTCACATGCGAGGCGCCATAGATTCTGCGTGCAACAGCTTCAATCTTTGCACTTATGTGACTCTCGTCTGCATACATCAGCTGGAGTGGTTTTGACGGTTTCTGCTCTATCGTCTCGACCACCAGACGGGCAAGGTCTTCAGCACCTGCGCCCCCTTGTGCATAGGCGTTATTTAAGGCAAAGGGTACGTCCTGTTCCTTACAATGGCGACGTACCATTTCTATTTCCTGTGCATCATCATCTGCATATTGATTGAAACAAACGAGTACGGTCTGACCGAATTTCTGGAGGTTGTGAATATGCTTGTCGAGATTGCGCAAGCCGCGACAAACTCCTTCTGTATGAGGCAGACGGATTGCCCTCTCTTCCACTCCACCATGCATTTTCAATCCGCGTAGCGTAGCCACAAGGACCGTCAGTCTGGGTTGAATATGGGCTTTACGACACTTGATATCAAGGAATTTCTCTGCACCCAGATCAGCACCAAATCCTGCTTCTGTCACTACATAGTCGCCATACGTCATCGCCATCTTTGTAGCTATAATAGAATTGCAACCATGTGCGATATTGGCAAATGGTCCTCCATGGATGAAGGCAGGCGTATTTTCTGTGGTCTGAACGAGATTAGGATTGAGTGCATCTTTCAACAATACTGCGATAGCGCTCCCTACTCCCAAATCGCTCACATAAAACGGTTTGTCTTCGAGCGTGTAACCCAGTAGGATGTGATTGATTCTTCGTTCTAAATCTTCAAGGTCAGAGGCAAGACAAAGGATTGCCATAATCTCGCTGGCAGGAGTAATGTCGAATCCGCTTTCCTGCGGACAGCCGTTGACATGAGGTCCAAGTCCTGTTACGATGTGTCGGAGCGATCGGTCGTTCACATCCATGACTCTTCGCCATAGTATCTGTTTCATTCCGAAACCTTCAGTCTGGTGCTGATAGATGTAATTGTCGAGCAAAGCGGCAATCATATTGTTTGCCGTGGTAATGGCATGGAAATCGCCTGTGAAATGCAGGTTGATTCTATCCATGGGCAACACCTGTGCGTAGCCTCCTCCGGCAGCTCCACCCTTTTGTCCGAAACACGGACCGAGTGATGGTTCGCGGAGTGCCAGAACAGCTCTTTTTCCTATACGTGCCAATCCGAGCGAGAGACCGACGGAGACGGTTGTCTTGCCGATTCCTGCCTTTGTAGGAGTAATGGCTGTTACGAGGATGAGGTTACTCTTTTCAACTCGTTCTTCATCAATCAGTTTGCCTGGCACTTTGGCAATAAATTTTCCATACGGTTCAATCAGGTCTTGGTTGATGCCCATCGTGGCAGCAATCACGCTGATTGGCTTCAATGTTGCTTCGCGTGCAATTTCGATGTCTTGTTTCATGCGGTCAGGTGGGTTTTAAATGATTATATATTTGTTGATATAGTCCTGCTGTGTCACCATGTAATCGATTGTTTCTTATTGTTTTTATTGCACCACTTTGAAACGAACCCGGAATACCTTGTTTTCTTCGTCCCAATTCGTTCCAAGTAATTCAAAACGGCCAATCTGACTGGTTGATCGCACGTGTTTGCCGATACACGGACAAACGTCATAATCGCCTATGCGTACGAGTCGGATGGTTTCCGACGCATCTTCTGGCAGTCGGTCTGGCGAAACGCCCTCTGGCAGATTGTTGCGGTCAACAAATTCAAACTCCACAGGCAAATCCTCTTCAATAAGTCGGTTCATCGTCTGTTCTATTTCCTTCTCCTCTTGGCGCGAAGGTTTATGACTCAGATGAAAGCTCATCTTGCTCTTTTTGCGCTCGATATGTGCGTTGAAAGAACGTTCACAACCGAATATGCGCATCATGGTCTGATTGAGCAGGTGTTCGGCTGTATGAGCCGGAGGAAATTCCTCTTTGTGGTGTTCGTTGAGAATGATATTTTCCATTGTTTTATGATTTTCAGATACTGTAACTTTCATCTTCATCACCACGCCCCCATTGGCACCTACCTGCAGTCGAACGGCCTTATCTGGCTGCAGGTCAATGTTGGTTTTTGTTTTGCTCCACAGTTCTGTGGCAATATATTCGCCTGAGGCAACTTGCAAGAAGTCGAAGGCGTGTTTCGGCAGATTGACATCAACATCAACTTCGTGGTCTTCAAAATTGACTACCACCAAGAGCAGGTCATGTCCGATGTGGCGGAGGAACGCATATTGACGGTGCAAATGTGGATTCACATACATCAGGTCGAAGAATGTGCCTTCGCTTATGGCTTTCTCGCGACGAGCAATCTGCATGGTTTGTTCATGTTGTGCATAAACCAGTTTTTCGTCGGCGGTCAATTTTCTGGAGGCTGCCCGACATAGGGTATCGATACTCCAGTAGTCGAATATTGTGGTTCGTCCATCGCATCCGCTAAATCCTTCGTGGTCCATTCCGCGCTCTCCATACTCTTCTCCGAAATAGAGCATAAAAGGATTCTGTTGCATGAGCATGGATGCCATCATAGCAGGGACACCGCGACGGGCTTCGCCTGCAAAGAATGTGCTTGCAATACGTTGTTCGTCGTGGTTTTCCAAGAAGTACAACATGTGTTGACGAATATCGTCTGTTTGTTGCCAGGCAGAAGTAATTGCCGAGGTAGCAGCCTGTCCGGTTATGACGGCGCGCATCGTATCATACATGCCTACTTTGTCGTAGAGTAAGTCAAAGCCGGCTGAAATATAACTACGATATAATGACGGATTATATACCTCACCGATGAACTGTATGTCGGGATATTGTTCTTTGACCGCTTTTGTAGCATAGCTCCAAAATGCTGCCGGCACCATCTCAGCCATGTCGCAACGGAAACCGTCTATACCTTTGGCTGCCCAGAACAAGAGGATGTCGGTCATTTTCTTCCAGGTATTGGGCATGGGATTGTCGTACAATACTCCACCTGCGTAATAGTCAACACCATAATTGAGTTTTACCGTTTCATACCAGTCATTCCTCCCTGGCGCATTGTCAAAATGGTCGTTGCCCGTGGCTTTGGCAGGATATTCTTCGTAAGGTGTTGCTTCGCCGTGATAAAGGTCAAAACAAGGTACGAAAGCTTGTCCTGGACAGTAATAGAAATTGTTATCTACCGGGTCGAAGCCTCTATCCACATGATCGTCTTCTCCAAGGTCGCTAACATTTGCTGGCTTGCAAATGGAATGATACTGGCGTGCAACGTGGTTGGGCACAAAATCGATAATCACTTTGAGACCAGCCTCGTGGGTGCGCTGAAGCAAGGCTTCAAACTCCTCCATTCTGTGGTCAACATCTGTTGCGAGATCTGGATCAACATCATAATAATCGGCAATAGCGTATGGCGAACCGGCACATCCTTTGACAACTGCAGGATGTTGTTTTGGGATTCCATATGCTGAATAATCTGTCCTCGTCGCATGACGAATAACCCCCGTGTACCAGACATGAGTAATGCCCATTCTTGCCCATCGGTTCAATACCTTTGGGGTGAAATCATCCATTTTTCCGCAACCATTCTCTTCAATGGTTCCGTTCATGTGACGGGTGATACTACGATTGCCGTAAAGGCGAGTAAAAACTTGATAGATAACCTGTTTACCTGTCATAAAGATTTAACGAGTAAAGATAATAGGCGCAGGTATAGCCCACGCCTATTATTTATTTAATTCTGTTTTAGTATCATTAGGATTAAGCAATGCCATGAGCACTTACTTCCTTATTGATTTTTGCAATCATACCCTGAAGGGCTTTACCTGGACCGCACTCTGTAAAATCGTCTGCGCCAACGGCAATCATGTTCTGCACAATCTGTGTCCAACGAACCGAACTTGTCAGCTGAGCAATCAGGTTTTGCTTGATTTCAGCAGGATCGGTATGTGGCTTGGCATCTACATTCTGATAAATGGGACATTTGGGAGCGGCAAACTCAGTTTTCTCGATAGCGGCCTGAAGTTCGTCCTTAGCAGGCTGCATCAATGGAGAGTGGAATGCGCCACCCACCTTCAAAGGCAGAGCACGCTTAGCGCCGGCGGCTTTCAGCTGTTCGCAAGCCTCGTTGATGGCTTCGATGTTACCAGAGATGACCAGCTGTCCGGGGTTGTTATAGTTGGCAGGAACCACAACACCCTTACCCATCTTGCTTACTTCTTTGCAAATGGCTTCAATCTTATCGTCGGGCAAACCGATGATGGCTGCCATGGTAGAGGGCTGAGCCTCACAAGCTTTCTGCATAGCCATGGCACGAGCATAAACCAGTTTAAGACCATCTTCAAAGCTCAATGCTCCAGCAGCAACAAGTGCCGAGAATTCGCCAAGAGAGTGTCCTGCAACCATAGCTGGTTGGAATGCGTCTCCCATGCAGATGGCAGAAATAACAGAGTGAAGGAAAACGGCGGGTTGCGTTACCTTGGTCTGTTTGAGGTCTTCGTCAGTACCTTCAAACATAATGTCGGTTATACGATAGCCAAGAATCTCGTTGGCTTTTTCAAAAAGTTCTTTTGCTTTAGGATTGTTGTCGTAGAGGTCTTTGCCCATTCCTACGAATTGAGCTCCCTGACCGGGAAATACAAATGCTTTCATTTTCTTATATATTTTTATTATGGAATTCTTTCCGCGTGCAAAGGTACGAATAAGCGAGGGAAAAACCAAACTTATTTGAGTTTTTCCGAGCGGAAGTACCTAAAATCCGAAGGATTAAAGGTACGAATAAGCGAGGGAAAAACCAAACTTATTTGAGTTTTTCCGAGCGGAAGTACCTAAAATCCGAAGGATTAAAGGTACGAATAAGCGAGCAGAATCCAAAAGAAAAACACATTTTCTTTTGGATTATCGAACGAAAGTACCCAAGAGACAACAGTCTCAGAGGTACGAATAAGCAAACAAAAACTTTTATCTTCGAGTTGCATTCGGGATGCGTTCAGGTAATCGTCCTCAACTTTGTTAAGTCAAATGATCCGTTCGAGATTTTCCGTGAAAAAAGCGAAGAACAGAAATCGCGTAACATGTCCCAAGAAGCTCCCAAGTAAATCCCAAGTAAGTCCCAAAATCATGTCCACAACAATAGGAACATGATAGGACCATATAGGTAAGAACTGCCGATGTGCTAACCTTATTATATTATGAGATAAAAAAAGCAGATAAAAGTCTTTGAACACCAAACATAATTGAATAATTTGAATCTCTATCAGATTATTTTTGTTGAAATAGTTTGGAAATCTCAAATATATTGATTACTTTTGCAGCCGATATTAATCATTCCCTTGTTTCCATTCGAGAAACAATAGTATTGCGACAAATTCCTGTCGCACACATTCATACCAAGAATACTTAGAAATAAATATGTACTTAAAAGAAGATTTGGAAAAAATGGAAATCTCTCAACTTATGGAGATTGCCCATGAAGTAGGTGTAAAAGTGTCACCTGACGATTCTTTGGAAAGCGTAATCTATGCCATACTCGATAAACATGCCATAGATTCTGCTGCGGAGTCTGTGGCTAACACCAAACGCAAACGCACACGTATAGCTAAAAAAGAAAAAGATAAAGTATATACTGTCAGCGGAAAAGACGGAGAAAACCTTGATACAAAGCCTGCAAAACGCGAGAAGAAACCTTCTCTCGACACACTCCTTGCTACTGCCGCACAACAAGCTATTCCCACAGAAGAAAATGACAACAGCGAAACCATTGCACCACAATCTATAGAAACAGCAAAAGATGCTGAAACAGAAACAGCACCTGTGGAAAAGGCAGAAAAAGAAGCTACAGATAAGCCTGCTCCTAAAAAACGAGGAAGGAAATCGAAAAAGGAACTCGAAGCTCTCGAACTGGAAAAGGCTGCAAAAGAAGCGGCCCTTATTCAGCAACAACCCGAAACTAACGAGCCCCAAGAGCAGATTGAAAACGTAGACCCCAATACTGTTGCACAAGAGGAGCCTGTGACAGAACCACAGTCCGAAGCTCAGAACATGGAGCAAAACAATAACACAGACTACAACGAAGGTCCAATGACAGAAGATGATGTTTGGAGTGGAGACCCAGGAGACGGTACTGATTTTATTACCGTTGTCGACCTGCCCATAGAAGACCAAGAGGCACTACCTTCACTCGACATCTTCGACAGACCCATCAGCAGTAACGCCCCAACAGCCAGCACTTTTGTTGCACCACAACAACCTGCACAGGATAAATACGACTTCGACGGTATTATCTCTGGTAACGGAGTACTCGAAATACTACAAGATGGATACGGCTTCCTTCGTTCAAGCGACTACAACTACCTTTCATCACCCGATGATATTTACGTAAGTCCACAACAAGTAAAAGGCTATAGTCTCAAAACAGGCGACGTGGTGGAATGTACTGTAAGACCACCGCACGATAACGAGAAATACTTTGCTTTAACAGAAATAAAAAGCATCAACGGAAGAAACCCACAAGAGGTCAGAGACCGCGTAAGCTTCGAACATCTCACCCCACTCTTCCCTGATGAAAAATTCAACCTCTGCGGCAATAGCGCCACCACAAATCCAAGTGTACGCATCGTTGACCTCTTCTCACCTATAGGAAAAGGACAGCGCGCACTCATAGTGGCACAGCCAAAGACAGGTAAGACAGTACTGATGAAAGACATTGCCAACGCAATAGCAGCCAACCATCCAGAGGCTTACATCATGATGCTCCTCATTGACGAAAGACCTGAGGAAGTCACAGACATGAGCCGTACTGTCAACGCAGAAGTAATTGCATCTACCTTTGACGAACCAGCGGACAGACATGTAAAAATTGCCGGTATCGTACTGGAAAAAGCAAAAAGAATGGTTGAATGTGGACACGACGTGGTAATTTTCCTCGATTCCATCACAAGATTGGCACGTGCCTATAATACCGTAAGTCCTGCATCAGGAAAGGTACTCACAGGTGGTGTTGACGCCAACGCACTACAGAAACCAAAGCGCTTCTTCGGAGCTGCACGTAATATAGAAAACGGAGGTTCACTCACTATTATAGCCACAGCTCTTACAGATACGGGCTCAAAAATGGATGAGGTAATCTTTGAAGAATTCAAAGGAACCGGTAACTCCGAATTACAACTCGACCGCACATTGGCCAACAAACGCATATTCCCTGCTGTCAACCTCGTCCTCTCTTCTACCAGACGCGACGACTTGTTGCAGGATCCAACCACACTCCAGCGTATGTGGATTGTACGCAATTTTATTGCAGACATGAATCCTCTTGAAGCCATGAATACCATGCGAGACCGCATAATTAAAACCATGGACAACGAGGAATTCTTGGCCACAATGAATGGATAACCTTTAAATCATCCCAATAATTACAACTATGCAAAGAGACAACACGATTTTCGAGCTCATCGAAAAAGAGCATCAGCGCCAACTCAAAGGCATCGAACTGATTGCGTCAGAAAATTTCGTCAGCGAACAAGTGATGGAAGCCATGGGCAGCTATCTGACAAACAAATATGCTGAGGGCTACCCTGGACACCGATACTATGGTGGCTGTCAGGTCGTGGATGAAGTAGAACAACTCGCCATCGACCGTGTTTGC
Source organism: Prevotella sp. P5-126 (assembly GCF_002251185.1). Lineage (NCBI taxonomy): Bacteria > Pseudomonadati > Bacteroidota > Bacteroidia > Bacteroidales > Prevotellaceae > Prevotella > Prevotella sp. P5-126. Next base: position 32,196 of record NZ_NPIZ01000088.1, on the reverse strand, counting down.
AAACTCTTCGGAGCTGAATACGCCAACGTACAACCCCACTCAGGAGCACAAGCAAACGCTGCAGTACTACTCGCCGTACTGAAACCAGGTGATACATTCATGGGCCTTAACCTGGCTCACGGCGGTCACCTCTCACATGGCTCACTCGTCAATACCAGCGGTATTCTATACAAACCCGTAGGATACAATCTTGATGAGAAAACTGGACGTGTAGATTACGATGAAATGGAGCATTTAGCACTCGAGCACAAACCAAAACTCATCATCGGTGGCGGATCAGCATACAGCCGCGAATGGGACTACAAGCGCATGCGCGAAATCGCAGATAAAGTTGGGGCTTTGCTCATGATCGACATGGCACACCCAGCAGGTCTCATCGCCGCAGGACTCCTCGAGAACCCGGTGAAATGGGCTCATATCGTAACCTCTACCACACATAAAACCCTGCGCGGTCCACGCGGAGGTATCATCTTGATGGGTAAAGACTTTGAAAACCCATGGGGACTCAAAACGCCTAAGGGTGTCACCAAAATGATGTCACAACTGCTCAATTCAGCAGTATTCCCTGGACAGCAAGGCGGTCCTCTGGAACACGTTATTGCTGCTAAAGCAGTAGCTTTTGGCGAAGCACTACAGCCAGAGTTCAAAGAGTGGGCCAAACAAGTACAAAAGAATGCCAAGGTATTGGCTGAAGAACTCATCAAGCGTGGTTTCACCATCGTAAGCGGCGGTACAGACAACCACTCTATGCTCGTTGACCTTCGTACAAAATATCCCGATTTGACCGGTAAAGTAGCAGAGAATGCCCTCGTTGCTGCAGATATCACAGTCAACAAGAACATGGTACCATTCGACAGCCGTTCTGCCTTCCAGACATCAGGTATTCGCCTCGGCACTCCTGCCATCACTACACGTGGTGCAAAAGAAGACTTAATGGTAGAAATTGCCGCTTTCATCGAAGAAGTACTCAACGATCCCGAAAATCCAGATGTTATTGCAAGTGTTCGCAAACGCGTCAACGAACGCATGAAGGAATATCCACTCTTTGCCTACTAAACTATTGAAAAGCAAGAGGTTTTAACCCTTCAAACAACTAAATACAAAGCAGTTCTGCTGACAGCAAAAGTCACGCAGAACTGTTTTTTTTATCAGAAACATGAAAAATAATGTTGAGCAAACCTCGTGCTCTCCATTTTTTTTCGTATCTTTGCAAACAGAAAGAGAATGGCCGTATCGGTTCGATAGGGATACTCATCAAATTACTATGAAAACAGGGCGTATTTCCTGTACAATGGCGGGCCACAACTCCTAAGGAGCAGTTTGGCAACAGACCAGTGGATTACAAAGGCAGGAGAACCCCATATCTTCTAAAAAAGGAGTTTTCATCACATCACCGGTGCGGCCTCTTTTTTCTTTTTCATCAAAATAATCAAAGAAATATTAAACCAACATTAATAATATGTTTTCCGGAATAATCGAAGAAACCGCAACAGTTGTTGATATCATACGCGACCGCGACAATATCGACTTAAAATTACGTTGTCCGTTTACTAACGAGTTAGGTATCGACCAAAGTGTAGCACACAACGGAACATGCCTTACCGTAGTAGCCATTGACAACGATTGCTACACGGTAACAGCCATGAAAGAAACGTTAGAGCGCACCAACTTAGGACTACTTCACATAGGCGACAAAGTCAATGTGGAACGATCGATGATGATGAACGGACGTCTCGACGGACATATTGTACAAGGACACGTCGATCAGACCGCTGTGTGCATCGCAAAAGAAGACGCCAACGGCTCTACCTATTTTACTTTTGAATACCAAGAAAACCAAGAAATGGCTCTCAATGGCTATTTTACAGTAGATAAAGGCTCGGTTACCGTCAATGGTGTATCCCTTACCGTTTGCAACCCTACCGCCAACAGCTTTCAGGTAGCCATCATCCCCTACACCTTTGAACATACCAATTTTTGTAATATCGAAAAAGGAAGTGTTGTCAATATTGAGTTTGACATTATAGGCAAATACATCGCACGGCTACAACAGTTGAAATAACAAAATTCACAGCAGAACACACCTATAATATAAGGTGTAAGACCACAAAAATAGCACAAAAAATACTGATTATCAAAAAAAAACGAAAATATATTTCCGTTTCACGCTGAAAATCAGTATCTTTGCACTCCGAAATAAAAATTATAATCACAGAAAGAAAATAAAATCGTTAGAAAACATGACGAAAGCAGAAATTATCAACAAGATTGTCCTTGAAACAGGAATCTCGAAAAAAGATGTTGCAGGCACCATTGAAGCATTCATGGAAGAAATACGCCAGAGCATGTCAGTGAGAAAAGAAAACGTATATCTCAGAGGTTTCGGTACATTTACCGTTAAACACCGTGCCCAGAAAACTGCACGCAACATTTCCAAGAACACCACTCTTGTTATCGATGCACACGACTTCCCTGCATTCAAGCCTGCAAAGAGCTTTATCGCCAAAATGAAATAATTATAACAACAACTTAATTTATACACATTATGCCAAACGGAAAGAAAAAGAAGGGCCACAAGATGGCTACTCACAAGCGTAAGAAAAGACTGCGCAAGAATCGTCACAAGAGCAAGTAAGCCATAAGCATATAAGCTCAACGAGAAAAATGAAAGGAGTGTACCGAGAAAATGTCGAGTGCCGACAATTCTCAGTACACCCCTTTCTGTATTTCAAAATACAAATACAAAAAGTTTTTAAGAATGACAAGTGAAGTTATCATTGACGTACAACAGAAAGAAATCTCCATTGCACTTCTCGAAGACAAGAACTTGGTAGAATACCAAAACGAAAAGCGTGAGATGTCGTTTTCTGTAGGCAATATCTATCTGGGAAAAGTACACAAACTCATGCCCGGACTCAACGCATGCTTTGTCAATGTCGGTTCGGAACGCGACGCTTTCTTGCATTATCTTGACTTAGGAACACATTACTGTTCGTACGAGAAATACCTTAAACAAGTACAAAGCGACAGAAGAAAACTCTTTCCCATCTCTAAAGCTACACGACTGCCAGACTTACCCAAAGAAGGAAGCGTGCAAAATACGCTGAAGCCTGGTCAGGAAATTCTTGTCCAAGTGGTGAAAGAACCCATTTCAACCAAAGGACCACGACTTACCTGCGAGTTAAGTTTCGCGGGACGATATATGGTACTGATGCCTTTCCAAGACAAAGTATCAGTTTCCACAAAAATCAAAAAAGGAGAAGAAAGAGCCAGACTCAAACAATTGGTTCAGAGTATAAAACCAAAAAATTTCGGAGTTATAGTCAGGACATCAGCAGAGGGAAAACGTGTCGCAGAACTTGATGCAGAACTGAAACAACTGTTAAAACGATGGGATGAAGCCATAGAAAATGCACAGAAGGCCACAACATCGCCACAACTCATACACGAAGAAACAGGTCGTGCGGTAGCTTTGCTACGCGACCTGTTTGATCCTACTTACGACGGAATCTACATCAACGACAAAGAGGTATTTAAGCAAATCAAGAACTATGTCGAGATTATTGCCCCAGACAAGATAGACATTGTCAAACTCTACACAGGAAGCGTCCCCATTTTCGACAATTTCAACGTAACCAAACAGTTGAAGTCATCATTCGGCAAAACTGTCAACTACAAACGAGGAGCCTATCTGATTATTCAGCATACAGAAGCCATGCACGTGGTGGATGTAAACAGCGGAAACAGAACAAGGGCTGAAAACGGACAGGAAGCCAATGCACTCGAGGTAAATCTCGGAGCGGCCGATGAATTGGCAAGACAATTGCGACTAAGAGACATGGGAGGTATCATTGTTGTCGATTTCATCGACATGAATTTGGCAGAAGATCGACAATTGCTCTACGAAAGAATGTGTAAGAACATGCAGAAAGATCGTGCAAGACACAACATTCTTCCGCTTAGCAAATTCGGCCTCATGCAAATTACACGACAACGTGTACGCCCTGCTATGGATGTGAATGTGGAAGAGGTGTGCCCAACATGTCTCGGAACAGGCAAAATCAAGTCCTCAATACTCTTTACCGACCAATTGGAAAATAAGATTGACCAGCTGGTCAACAAGATTGGAATCAAGCAATTCACCCTCCATGTCCATCCCTATGTGGCAGCATACATCAATCAAGGAATGATTTCCATGAAGCGTCGCTGGCAAATTAAATATGGACTTGGAGTGCGCATAATCCCTTCGCAGAAACTGGCATTCCTGCAATACGAGTTCTATGACAAAAAAGGCCATTTCATCGACATGCGCGAAGAAGTGGAAAGTAAAAACTAAACAACAGACACAATATCATTTCTTATGCTTTTACTGAAAATCGTATTCTGGTCAGCTATAGCGCTGGTATTTTATACCTACTTCGGATATGGAATCTTACTTTATATCATAGTCGGAGTGAAACGGCTTTTAAGTAAAGGCAAAAAGGAAGAGACGAAACTGCCGGAAGACAACAAGCTTCCTGAAGTGACGCTTATGATATGTGCATACAACGAACAGGATATTGTCAACGACAAAATGAACAATACGTTGGCAATCGATTATCCGAAACTAAAAACCGTATGGGTTACAGACGGATCGGATGACGATACCAACCTAAAGCTGTCTTCCTACGACGTGAAGGTGATATTTTCACCTGAGCGTCGTGGAAAGACCGCAGCACTTAATCATGGCTTGGCATTGGTTGATACAGAACTTGTAGTGATGACAGACGCTAATACCATGCTCAACAGCAATGCCATACGCGAAATCGTGAAATGCTTTCTTGATCCAAAAGTAGGATGCGTAGCAGGAGAAAAGCGTGTTGCTGCCAACGAGCAAGGCCCACAACAAGCAGCAGCTCAAGGTGAAGGCCTCTACTGGAAATATGAAAGCAAACTTAAACAACTTGACAGCGAACTCTATTCAGCCATGGGAGCAGCAGGCGAGCTTTGTGCCATTCGCCGCTCTCTATACGTACCCATGCCAGAGAACGCTTTGCTTGATGATTTTGTCATGTCGTTGAGAATGCTGATGCAAGGCTATCGTATTGCTTATACTCCAAAAGCCTATGCACTTGAGCACGGATCTGCCAATTTAGCAGAAGAAGCCAAAAGAAAAAAACGTATTGCAGCAGGTGGACTACAGAGTATCTGGTGGCTTCGTCAACTCATGAATCCCCTACGCTATCCCATAGCTTCTTTTCAGTTTGTTTCACATCGTGTACTCCGTTGGACCATTACCCCTTTCGCACTTTTCTGTTTGATTCCACTTAACATTGCCCTTGTCTTGATGAAAGCAGGCATGGTTTACAACGTGATTTGGATATTGCAGATAGTTTTCTATCTTGCAGCATTGTGTGGCTATATGCAAGAACTCAATGGAAAGAAGAACAAATTTCTATATATCCCTTGCTACTTTGTATTTATGAACCTGAATGTATTCTACGGAATATCTTATCTTCAATCACATAAGAATAGTGGAAAATGGGAAAAAAGCAAACGCGCTTAAAATATATACTCCCCAGGTTTGGCGGAATAAAAAAAAAATTATATCTTTGCAGAAGTATATTACAAACAAGAACTAATTACATCTTGAAAAATTAAATATTATGAACCAAGATGAACGCAAAGAGCTTATAGCAAAGATAAACGAAGCAAATTCCAGAGCTGATGCTGCTGAAATCAAATTTTTGAGTCTCCAGAAAAAGATAGGCGAATATGAAGCAAAAGCAAAAGAGGCCGAACGGGCAAACCGCATGAAATCGTTGTTTTTGGCCAATATGAGCCATGAAATAAGAACACCGCTCAATGCAATCGAAGGTTTCTCAAGAGTCATGTGTGAAACTGAATCACAGGAAGAACGCATGAAATACATGGAGATTATTGAGAGCAACAATTCGCGTTTGCTGACACTTATCAATGAAATTCTTGACCTTTCACGAGTAGAAGCCGGAGAAGTTTCGATAAAGAAGTCGTTAACAGACCTCAACGAACTTTGTAGAACACTCAACAACACATTCAAGTTTAGATGTCCTGATACTGTCAACATGGTGTGGGAAGAACCTAATATGACTGTCATGCTCAATACTGATGGTAACCGTATTTCGCAGGTATTCTCAAACTTAATCAGCAACGCTCTGAAGCATACCACACAAGGTAGCATTTCTTATGGATACAGACTGATTAACGACGGGCAAGACGTAGAATTTTATGTGAGCGATACCGGTTCAGGTATTGACCCACAAGACATAGACAACATTTTCAAGACCTATGTTTCGAAAGATGCCGACTTTATTCAAAACGGATTTGGCCTCGGTTTGCCTTTAAGCAAAATTATTGTAGAAAAACTTGGAGGAACCATCAGCGTATCTTCCAAGCTCGGCCAAGGTTCGACCTTCCGCTTTACAATACCTTTCGATGGATCAGTTGGAGGACTTGCCAAAAACTCACGCATCACCACTAATTCGCGAACCATACGAGTTAGTACACATGGCAATTTGCAAGATGCTCCACTTATTCTCGTTGCAGAAGATGAAGACAACAACTATGAGCTGGTTAAGGTCGTGCTTTCCAAACGCTATCGCTTGCTACGCGCCCACAATGGAATAGAAGCCGTAACATTTTGTGAAGACGAGCATCCCGACCTTATTCTCATGGACATCAGAATGCCGGAAATGGATGGACTCGATGCCACTCGAATCATCAAAGAAGTAAATCCAGACGTACCCATTATTGCCCTCAGCGCCTATGCCTTTGAGGAAAATATAAGAGAGGCCCAAGCTGCAGGATGCAACGGATTTCTTTCAAAGCCATTCCGCGTGGAAGACTTGTTGGATAAGATTCACAACTATTTGACCGAATAAGTATATTCTAAATCTTTTGACACAAATTATATGGGAAAACTTGCTGTTTATCGCTATGTGGCTATGATGTTTCTTATAATGCAGATTATAGTATCTATCTTCACGATTCTCGGTTTGTTTGGAGGAAACTATTCGCCAGTAGGAAATAATGCAAAGGCAATGATAGTTTATATCTTGCCCCTGCTCATCCTTGCCAACCTACTATTGTTGGTATATTGGTTGATTAAACGGAACTGGCTGTTGACATTTGTACCAATCATCACATTACTTTGTTGCATTCCCTATATTGGTACGCTAGTCCAATTCCGGTCTGACAACACCAAAGCGGTTGCAGCTCAAGACGGTTTAACTATCGCCACATACAACGTTGCCATGTTTGGAAGGGAGACATCAGGTTTCATCTCTCAAGACATCTTGGCAGAAATGAAAAACCAAAAAGTAGATGTGCTTTGTTTTCAGGAGTATCTTGATGCAAGTGGCGATAAGAAAGTGTCTGATTCATATAAGAACTACTTTCCTTACAAAGCTTATGGACGTGATGATATGATCATCTACAGCCGCTATCCAATCCGTAAAACGGATAAGATTCTCTTTGAATATTCCAACAATAGTGCCATGTGGGCAGACATAGAGGTAAACGGAAAAATCATCCGCGTTTATAATGTTCACCTGCAGACAACAGGTATCAACGGCACACTCCATCAAGTTGCCAAAGCTAACTATCACGGAATAAATGTAGATAAAAGTTCTATTTTGCGCGCCATTTATGGCAATTACACTTTAGGTCTGATGATTCGTTCAGGCCAATCGATGACTATAGCTAACAATATGCGACAGACAGAACACCCACGTATCATCTGCGGCGACTTTAACGATGTGCCCTACTCTTATGTATATAAGACACTTTTAGGCAACATGATTGACGGATTCAAAGAATGTGGTTTCGGCTGGATGAGTACCTTCCGTGGTGGAAAGAAAAGTGTCCGCATTGACTACATCTTCCATGATGAGATGCTCAAAGGTCTTACCTATTACAAACGTGAGCTTACATACTCTGATCACTATCCCGTATTTATGAAAATTGCTTTATAGAATAATTTCCTATATACAAACTGGCAGTACTACACAGACAACCCTATAGTACTGCCGGTTTTGTATTTTATCCCTTCATTAAATATTCCACATACTCATTATCGATAATTATAAATCTGCCGGTTCCTCTTCAAAATGACCTTCACGATTGATATGGAATTTACGACTTTCTTTCCATTCAAAATCAGCATCCGGCTTATTGTCCGAACGAAAGAAGCGCATTAATGTCACTTCGTAACGGCTCGTCACAGAATATTCAAGTTTCATACTTCCAATTTCACCATTCAGATCACCATCGGCACGTTCGTAAATGGTCAACCGGTCTTGCATGACGTTATCGTGATCAAAAACACAAAGGTATAAAGTTGGTGGAGTTATAGAATCCATACGCTCTGCCAACAGTACCATATTAAAATGAGGGGTTGGTGGAAGAATCGCAGCTTTGAGTTTCTGGTCTCCCTCACACCCCATACTACTATTGAATAGTTTTGGAACAGGCGTCATCTGGGGAAGATATTCCACAAACTCAGGGGTATAATGCAAAGGTAACGCAATCATAGAAAGACTGTCGAAAAATACAGTCAAAGGTTCACGGTTATCGGGTACAGGCAACATAGCTTTCGTGGTTTCCGCTTTTTTAATACTGTCTATCTTACGCTGATACTCCGCCATTCGATTGTGATTGCGACAACCGAACGCCATCATCAGTAAGACAGCACTTACCCAAATTATAGATTTCTTCATCATGAATGCAAATGTAGCAATTTTTTTTCAATCTATTCTGTTTTCTAACAAGAAATTACTAAATTTGCGCCATTATGATGAAAACGTTCAATTGCAGAAGGAACTTTTTTCTATTGTTCCTATTCCTGATAACAGCAATTTCTACAGTTGCCAATGGTCAGCATTTCCAAACGTCAGGTCCTGGCGAGTGGGTAAATTCTACGCGACTATATGTTTCGCAATTAAAATCCCTTACCGCTATTGTGAATGACAATTGGCAAACGTTGCCCCTACTCCATCTTCATGCAACAAACGAAAGAATGACAGTTGGCTTTGATGAAATGTCTCACGAAGTCCACGACTACATTTGCAGACTGGAACGGTGTGAACCCGACTGGACTACTTCTCAATTTGTTTTTGAAAACGACTGGATGCAAGGATTCTCAGAATTTCCGATATTGGATTACCAACATTCCATCAATACCACCATCGACTATACACACTATACGATTACGATTCCCAACGAACAATGTCAGATTACGATGAGTGGAAACTACCGATTAAGAATATTCGACAGGAATCATCGCCTTGATCAACCCGTAGCAGAAGTTTGCTTCATGGTTGTTGAACCGAAGGCTAAGGTAGCCTTGACTATGACAACCATTACCGATAAGGACGTAAACGGAAAACATCAGCAGATTTCTGCGACCTTAGAATATCCATCACTTAATATTTCCGATCGAGAACGACAGTTATATACCGTTATGATGCAGAACTGGCATTGCCCACGAATCAACGTTCCTCCTACATATCAAATGAAAAGCGGAATGAAATGGGACCACGATGAAAACTACATTTTCTTGGCAGGCAACGAATATCACAAGTTTGAAATACTTGCCACCAGCCACCCAACAATGGGCATAGAACGTATCGAATGGAATGGCCATCAATATGACGCTTATCTCCATCCCGATGTTCCCAGACCGTTCTACCTAACCGATGAAGCCGCTAAAGGTTTTTCACTTGTTCGTAATAGCGACCGACAGGAAGATGATGTAACGTGCGACTATGTTTCTGTAAACTATCAATTACAAGCCCCCTATCATGGCAACAGATACATTTTTGGGCAATGGACCAATTCGTCAGACAGTCGAGACTATTTGATGTACTATGATAATACCACATCATCATATCATGCAACTATCATGCAGAAACAAGGCTATTATTCCTATATCTATGTTGATGATAAAGGTCTTCCGGCAGAAACAGAAGGAAATTTCTTCCAAACAAGCAATAACTACCAGATGCTCGCATATTATCGTCCTATAGGTGGACGAACATGGCTTTTAGTCGGCTTTTGCGAATTATTATCAAGATAGTCTTGTTGTTTTAAGAACATTCTTCCTTTGTTCTGTCCTATAGGCTATTGGAGTACATTGATAGCGATGATAGAAACATGCAATAAAGTAGTTTACCGATACGAAACCACACATTTTGGCAATTTCAGGAATACCCATTGTAGATTCACTCAGCATTTTCTTTGATGTTTCAAGGCGTAGCGATATCAAGAAATGGATTGGGTTTTTATGGCTGTTAGCCATTACCATTTTCGAAAGTTCCACTTCGTCCACTTCAGCCTTTTCAGCCAATCGTCTGAGCGAAAGATGTTCGTTGTGATCGATGAGCAGATGAGGCATGATTTTCAACATCATTTGCTCGAACATATCTTCTCCTACATCCCCCTTGTCATCCGCGCCACCATTATTGTTTAATGGCTCAAGTACAGAGTTCTCATGTTGTTTACAGCGTTGCACAAATGTTTTCAATCGTTTCATTACCTGCGCTTCAACATTAATCCATTTCACGCGCATACGAATATATTTGTTGTACACCATTAGGTTGCCTACAATCAACACACACAGCGTCAATCCTAAAAGGACATATATGATAGTGGTGCGCCACCATGGCTCTTTCACGTAAATATGCCACACGTATGGTTTTTCTGTCCAATACTCAGGACTCATAGATGCTTGTAGCTCCACTTCATAATGTCCGGGGCTTATTCCCGACAAAGGTAAATGCAAAGCGCCTTTCTTATCCACCAATCCCCTTCCGTTGTAGGTTGATAAAACGGTCCATTCGTTATATGGTTCACATCCTTTTACGCGTACTCTATAATAGGTCTGAAACGGACGAAAATAGTTCAGACTGACAAACATCAACGTAATAGAGTTTTGGTCATAATTGAAGTACATATCACGTGTACGCGAGATAGCTACATCGGTTACTACGTTATCATTAAACCGCTCTCCCGGATGCACTTCATGACCATTCATCAAGATTTTGCACATTTGGGGAGTTAACCGGATTTGTTTGATTGCCTGTGTGTGGAACTTGTCAGGATGGAATGTCACCATGTGGTCAAGCGACTTGAAAATGATGGTACCGTCCGCCAGCTTGAGACTTGCTCCTTCTGTAAACGCTTCGTCAGGTACGTTATCTATTCCTGCAAAGTACTCAATATGCTTGACTTTGTTGTTCTTGACATCTATATGTGCTATACCATAACTTGTACTAACCCAAATATTGTGGTTGTTGTCTTCTATCACAGCACGTATTACCTCATTGGCAAGCCCATCCTTGTAGCCATACTCTATAGTCTTTGCATTAGGTCTCATAAGACGTATTCCGCTATAGGTTCCTTGCCAAGTCCATCCTCTGCTATCTACAAACGAGCAAGTGATTGTTGGAGGCAGATTTTTTGTATTGGTTTTAATCGCTTTAGCCATCTGGGACTCGTAGCGTTTAAAAAAATCGGTATTGGTTCCGTATTGTTGTATAGGCGACGCATATGGTTTGCAATAGAGTAATCCTCTGTGTTTACTTCCAAGCCACATACCGCCTTGTTTATCGAAGGTAAGGGCATTAATGTCAGGAACCATTCGTTGACCGTTGTCTAATGTGATTTCAGCATGGTGTTTTGTTTCTTCAGTTGTCAGGTTATATGTCCAATAACCTTCTACGCATGCAATATAGAGCTTGTTATCATGAACGACCATAGAGTTTAGACTGTAAGGAGTTTGGAGAATTGTTTTGGCACTCCGCTTCTTAACATCTAAATAAAGCAAAATTGATTTATTGACTCCTGTACGAATCTGAAAAATACCTTGTTCGGTTTTACACAAGACGCTGGTTGCATTGTAGCGTTTGCCAGCTTCTGCTGTCAAAGTATGTATCGTGTATAGTATTTTTTTTGTGTTAATATCATACACATCTACATCGCCATTGTTATAAAAGAGAAATAGCCGATTTTCAAAACGGGAAATATCCTGCAAAGGGTAACGCTTGATTTTAAGCGTACACTTCGTGTGAATGTTGACCAATTTGTCTCCCAACACCACCCAAACGGTAGCTGTCTCGTCAGCAAATAAGTCATCTACCTTGTTTTTGATACCATAAGAGTTGAACACGCCTTGTACATCATCGATAAACTCTTCTTTTCTTAGATCCACACATGTGACACGATGGGTGTCTTTAACCCAGAGATGCTGATTATTATCAAAATAGACATGCGAATAACCTGTGTATTTTGCCAAGGGATAGACATTAGACGGCTGTGGGTCTATATGTGTGAATGTCACACCATCAAAGAAGTTCACGTGACCAAGTGTGGTGAGGATGATGCGGCCCGTTGTCGTGCAACTAATCGTCTGCGCACTATTATCTATCATGCCGTGTGACGAGGTATAAACCCTGAACACCCGATCTGCTTCGTTTGCTTTGGTATAAAATGGTTCAAAAAACAGCATTAATGCTATTATCACACAGCAAATTATTGTTCGTTTAGTCATTTTCGGTTTAGTAGTCATGTAACTTGTCGCAAAGTTAAGCAAAATGCTTGTGAAAAACAAGTTTTTGAACCGAAAATTGCTTGGTAAGGTACAAAATGCTTGTTATTTTCCACTTCTGTTGATTATTCTACAGATGGCTTTTACCGTTGGGAGCTATTTGGGAGAAACTAGGAAGAAACTAGGGAGGAACTAAGGAGACATTCGGGATGTGCTCGGGATGTGCCCGGAATGTGTTCGGGATGCCCCTTGCCATCGGCTGAGATAAATTCGTTACTCAACTATTTAGAAAGCATTATTCTGCAAGCAAAAAAATCCTATGAATATTAAATTCATAGGATCTTTCTTATGTTTTGTCGAGGTGACAGGACTCGAACCTGCGACAGCCTGGTCCCAAACCAGGAACGCTACCAACTGCGCTACACCTCGTTGCTTTATCTAAGCGGGTGCAAAGGTACAAATAATTTGGCAGACAAAAGACTAAAAACAGAAAAATCTTTCATTTTTAACATTATTTTAAGACTTCAGACCTTTTAGTCTTTCATCTGCCACTTTATTATCCGCTTATTCACTCACTCTACATCGGGTTTACAAAGTGCATCCGACGTAAAAAGTGGTAAAAACTGGCTTTCTCTTTTACTTGATAATGCCTTGCTCGACAAATATCTTCTTCAGAATTTCTACAGAGCGCTCCACCTGCTCTTCAGTATGGGTAGCCATGAGTGCATAGCGCACGAGAGTATCCTGAGGTGCACATGCAGGAGGAATAACAGGATTGATGAATACTCCTGCATTAAAGGCAAGTGCTGTTACAAGGAATGTCTTCTCCACATCACGCACATAAAGTGGAATAATAGGACTCTCTGTTTCTCCAATTTCAAAACCTTCTTCCTGGAAACGCTTCAAAGCATACTTCGTTACTTTCCACAAAGCCTCTATGCGCTCTGGCTCTTTCTGCAAGATGTGCAGAGCCTCAAGAGCTGCGGCTGTAGCTGCTGGAGTGTTAGAAGCCGAGAAGATATAGGTACGACAATTATGACGCAGGAAATTGATGGTATCTTTATCTCCTGCAATAAATCCACCAATAGAAGCCAAAGATTTAGAGAATGTTCCCATAATAAGATCTACCTCATCGGTCAAACCGAAATAGTCACAAACTCCACGTCCATGGTCTCCGAATACTCCAATACCGTGAGCTTCATCAACCATGATAGAACAGTTGTATTTATGCTTCAGCTCTACAATTTCTGGAAGTTTAGCCAAATCACCTTCCATCGAGAATACACCATCCACCACTATAAGTTTCACGGCCTCGTGAGGAAGATTCTGAAGCACACGCTCCAAATCTGCCATATCATTATGCTTGTAATGTAGCTGACGAGCAAACGAGAGACGACGTCCATCAACAATACTAGCATGGTCACGATCATCACAGATAATGTAGTCGTTCTTACCCACTACCATTGCCAACACTCCTTGATTCACACTAAAGCCAGTTGACAAGCAGAGGCAGTCGTCTTTATGAACAAACGCCGAGATTTCTTTTTCCAACTTGACGTGAAGATCAAGAGTACCATTAAGAAAACGGCTTCCTGCACAGCCTGAACCATATTGATCCAAAGCAGCTTTAGCAGCATCAATGATTCGCTGGTCACCAGTCAATCCTGTATAAGCATTAGAGCCAAACATCAAAACTTTGTGGCCGCCCATTTCTACCTCCGTACCCTGTTTTCCTGTAATTTCACGGAAATAGGGATAAACACCAGCCTCCATAAATTTCTGAGGCTCGCGATAGTTTTTGTATCTTTCTTGTAATTGTCCCATGAGAATAGTTATCTACAGCTGAGCTGTTTTTATTCGTTTCGAACTGCAAAGTTACACAAATTTTATCAAAACGTGCAAAAAAAGAAATATTATTCGTTATTAAAATGTAATTTTATCTATTTTTGCATACTTTTTGAACGATTATTAGTACATTTGCATCGTATGAACGAAAAGAAAAGAATAACATTCATAGTCAATCCCATATCGGGAACGCATGGAAAGGATGCTATTCCTGACATGATTGCCAGCGAAATCGATGCACAACGCTTCGATGTTACTATCCGATTGACCGAACATGCCGGCCATGCTGCATCAATCGCACGCGAGTGTGCAGACAATGGTGCCGACATCGTCGTGGCAGTTGGTGGCGACGGGACCGTCAATGAAGTGGCGCGATCACTCACCCACACAGACACGGCTTTGGGAATCGTGCCCTGCGGTTCAGGAAATGGCCTTGCCCGCCATCTTTGCTTGCCGCTCAATCCACGCAAGGCATTAGGAGTCATCAACCGGGGTGTCGTAGAAAGTTTCGACTATGGAGTCATCAACGGACTGCCGTTTTTCTGCACCTGTGGCATGGGATTCGACGCGTTCATCTCACTCAAGTTCGCAGAAGCCGGCAAGCGTGGACCGCTCACCTATATAGAAAATGTGCTAAAAGAAGGTCTGAAATACAAGCCAGAAACCTATGAAGTCACCGACGATACCGGTGCACGAAGCTACAAAGCATTCCTCATTGCCTGTGCCAATGCATCACAATATGGCAACAATGCCTATATTGCACCAAATGCAACCATGAAAGACGGTATGATGGACGTCATCATCATGGAGCCGTTTACAGCATTGGAAGCACCACAGATCAGCATCGACCTGATGAACAAGACGCTGACCAACAATTCTAAAATCAAAACCTTTAAGACGCGGTCCATTCATATCCACCGTTCCCAACCTGGCGCCATCCATTACGATGGAGACCCGATCATGACAAGTTCCGATGTCGATGTGCATATCGAACCGGCAGGAATCCGTATCGTCACCAACCCCAATGCCATGGAAGACCCCTGTCAACCCAATCCTTTCCTCAACGCATTCAGCGATTTCTTCAATAATATAAATAATGTTCGCGAGGATATTGAGAAAAGCGGCAGACGTATTCAAGCCATGAACAAACTAATGCTGCGTAAACTATCCAAATTATAAAAAACATGCAATACACCCTAGTCTTCATAGTCCTTGTCTTATGCGTGGGATATATTGCTTGGCGCATTTACCGTCAGCTTTCTGACCACGAAAATCCATGTCAAGGCTGCAAAGGATGCGAATTAAGCAAAAAAAACAGGAAAAAATTTGGTTGTTCAAAAAAATAGTATTACCTTTGCACTCGCTTAACAACAAGGTGCCTTGGATGAGTGGCTTAGTCAACGGTCTGCAAAACCGTCTACGGCGGTTCGAATCCGCCAGGCACCTCAAGAGTAAGGTTAACAGAAAGAGAGTCCACACGACTCTCTTTTTCTATATCATAAAATACTGCACAAGCCACATAGCTTCCACCAGGACATAATCAACCAGTCCACAAAAAAAATGTGTGGCTTATTTTCCTCTTCAGTTTTTACGGGTACAACGAAAATAAACGAAAGAACACAGAAGATTTGCTTTTTAGAAATATTATGCGTATCTTTGTGTATCATTTTGAAAACCACCTGCCCATGAACGGATATTCCATCATCAACGACCCGGTTTTCGGTTTTATAAAAATCGGAAAAGGACTGCACTACGATATCGTGCAACACCAGTTGTTCCAACGCTTGAATCGCATCAACCAACTCGGACTCGCATCTGTGGTATATCCAGGAGCACGACATACACGCTTCCAGCATTCCATCGGCGCCTACCACTTGATGTCAGAAGCAATCAAGTCGTTACTTGAGAAAGGCGTATATATCTTCGACATGGAAGCGGAAGCTGTTCTTGCAGCCATCCTCATGCACGACATCGGTCATGGCCCTTTCTCACATGCCCTGGAGAATACGCTCATCCACGACATATCGCACGAAGAGATTTCCATGATGATGATGGAACGCATGAATGAAGACTTTCATGGCGCTCTCAACCTCGCCATTTCTATCTTCAAAGACGAATACCACAACAAGATATTCCACCAACTCATTTCCAGCCAATTGGACATGGACCGTCTCGACTACCTGCGTCGCGATTCATTCTTTACCGGAGTGACTGAAGGAAACATTGGCAGCGATAGAATCATCAAGATGCTCAACGTGGTGGATGAACAACTCGTGGTGGAGTCGAAAGGTATATATTCAATAGAAAACTACCTGACAACGAGACGTCTGATGTACTGGCAGGTCTATCTGCACAAAACCGCCGTAGGATACGAAAAAGTATTGATCAACACACTACGAAGAGCAAAAGACCTCGTAAGAAAAGGAAATTCCCTTTTCGCCCCTCCCGCCCTCGCCTATTTTCTGAACAACGACATCAGCGCAGAAGACTTCCGGACCCAAAGTGCTGCATTACGCCATTATGCCGACCTTGACGATTGCGATATATGGAGTACACTCAAGGTATGGAGATACAACGAAGACAAAATTCTTTCCACTCTTGCCACAGACATGCTCGACAGAAGACTATTTAAAGTAGAAGTTCTTGAAAACGCTCCTGACAAGCATACTATCAACGAGATACGCAAGAATATTGCAGACACATTAGACATCTCTCTCGAAGAAACTGAATACATGGTATCCGTCGCTGAAATAGGCAAAGATATGTACAATCCAGAAGACGACAGCATCGGTATTCTTTACAAAGACGGTACCGTTAAGGATATTTCAGAGGCTTCAGAAATTCTCAATGTACAACTACTTTCCAAAAAAATACGCAAATATTACCTTTGTTACCAAAGAGTTTGAGAAAAAAATTGTAACTTTGCACCAATTTAATAATATTACAAACAAAAATATGGAGTTTACAGCCAAACAAATAGCCGATTTTATCGGTGGTCGTGTAGAAGGTGACGATAACGCCACTGTACACACTTTTTCGAAAATTGAAGAAGGCACAAAAGGTTCCATTACCTTCTTGTCAAATCCAAAATACACACAGTATATTTACGACACCAAGGCAAGTATTGTTCTTGTCAACAACGATGTGGTACTGGACCACCCTGTAGAAGCCACACTCATCCGTGTGGAAAATGCTTATGAGTGTGTGGCTAAATTGTTGCAACTCTATGCCGCAAGCATGCCCAAGAAGAAAGGCATCGATCCACTGGCATTCGTTAGCCCAACCGCAAAAATCGGCGCAGATGTATATATTGGGGCCTTTGCATACATTGGAGACGGCACAACAGTTGGCGACAACACTCAGATTTACCCCCATACTGTAGTAGGCGACGGCGTGAGCATAGGCAACGATTGCCTGCTCTATCCCAACGTCACCATTTATCAGGGTTGCCGCCTGGGTAACGACGTGACAATCCATGCTGGTAGCGTGATTGGTGCAGACGGATTCGGTTTTGCCCCCAGCCAAGAGGGTTATGATAAGATACCACAAATTGGTATCGTGGTCATCGAAGATCATGTAGAAATTGGTGCCAACACATGTGTTGACCGTTCTACCATGGGACAGACCGTACTTCATAAGGGTGTGAAGATAGACAACCTCATCCAGGTGGCTCACAACTGTGAGATTGGTGAGAACACGGTAATGTCTGCCCAGGTTGGCCTTGCTGGTTCTACTAAGATAGGCGCTTGGTGTATGGTAGGTGGACAGGCAGGATTCTCTGGTCATATCCACGTGGCAGACAAGACATTCATCGGTGCACAGGCTGGCGTAATCAGTAACACAAAAGGCAATGGTGAGCAATTGATTGGTTCTCCTGCCATTGAACCAAAGGGATTCTTCAAATCCTCTGCCATTTTCCGTAAGTTGCCCGATATGTATCGTGAACTCAACATGCTTCGTAAAGAACTCGATGAATTGAAAAAACAAAAATAAATATGAAACAGAAAACTTTGAAAGGCAGTTTCTCCCTCTTCGGAAAAGGACTGCACACCGGTCTGAACCTCACCGTGACTTTCAATCCTGCTCCAGAGAATACAGGATATAAAATCCAGCGTATCGACCTTGAAGGGGAGCCTGTCATCGATGCCATTGCAGAGAATGTCGTTGACACCCAGCGTGGCACGGTTCTTGCTAAAGGAGAAGCCCGCGTAAGTACCGTAGAGCATGGTCTTGCCGCCCTTTACGCCTTAGGCATCGACAACTGTCGTATTCAGGTGAATGGTCCTGAATTTCCTATTCTCGACGGAAGTGCTATACAGTATGTCAACAAAATCAACGAAGTGGGCATTGAGGAACAGAATGCGCCGAAAGACTATTACATCATCCGCAAGAAGATTGAGGTAAAAGATGAGCAAAGCGGCTCTACCATCACCATTCTGCCTGACGAAGAATTTTCACTCACAGCCATGTGCTCGTTTGAGTCGAAGTTCATCAACTCTCAGTTTGCAACCCTCGAAAAGATTGAAGCTTTCCCCACAGAGATTGCTGCAGCACGTACCTTCGTCTTTGTAAGAGACATACAGCCCCTGCTTCAAGCTAATCTGATTAAAGGCGGCGACATGGACAATGCCATCGTTATCTATGAGAGAAAGATTAGTCAAGAGCAACTCGACCAACTGGCAGACATGCTTCAGGTGCCCCACCTTAACGCAGAGGATTTAGGATATATTCAGCACAAGCCATTGGTATGGGAGAATGAATGTACACGCCACAAATTGCTTGACATCATCGGCGATATGGCTCTCATCGGCAAACCCATCAAGGGACGTATCATCGCCACTCGTCCAGGCCATACCATCAACAACAAGTTTGCCCGTCAGATGCGCAAGGAGATTCGCAAGCACGAAATCCAAGCTCCTATCTACGATCCCAACGACGAACCGGTGATGGACATCAACAAAATTCGTGAATTGCTGCCCCATCGTTATCCCATGCAACTGGTTGATAAGGTTATCGCCTTAGGAGCCAGCAGCATTGTCGGAGTGAAAAATGTGACAAGCAACGAACCTTTCTTCCAAGGCCACTTCCCCGAAGAACCCGTCATGCCTGGCGTGTTACAGATTGAAGCCATGGCACAATGTGGCGGTCTGCTAGTACTCAACACACTGGAAGAACCTGAGCGCTGGTCCACATATTTCATGCGTATTGACGATGTAAAATTCCGCCAGAAGGTAGTACCGGGCGACACGTTGCTGTTCAAAGTTGACCTGTTGGCACCTGTACGCCACGGTATTTCCAGCATGAAGGGATACATCTTCGTGGGTGATCACGTGGTAGCAGAAGCCACCTTTACCGCACAAATAGTAAAAAACAAATAATAACATCACGGTGTCTGCATACACAAACATATGCAGACCCTCTTAATTTTATAATATATGAATCAGATTCATCCTATGGCTATCGTTGATCCCGAGGCAAAACTCGGTGACAACAATGTGATTGGACCTTTCTGTGTCATTGACAAGAATGTTATCATTGGCGATAACAACAAGCTCTACAACGGAGTCACACTACACTATGGTACACGTTTGGGCAACGGTAATGAGATTTTCCCTGGCGCATCAATCTCCACCAAACCTCAGGATTTGAAATTCAAAGGTGAAGATACAACCTGTGAGATTGGCGACAACAACTCTATCCGCGAGAACGTTACCATCAGCCGTGGTACTGCCTCAAAAGGCAAGACCGTTGTAGGCAACGGCAATCTGTTGATGGAGAATATGCATATCGGTCATGACTGTGAGATTGGCAACGGTTGCATCATTGGTAACTCTACCAAATTTGCAGGCGAAGTCATCGTTGACGACTTTGCCATCATCTCTGCATGCTGCCTGTTCCACCAGTTTATCCATATCGGAAGCTATATCATGTTCCAAGGCGGCTCACGTACCAGCCAGGATATTCCTCCTTTCGTGATTGCAGGTAAGGAACCTGTACGCTATGCTGGCGTCAATCTGATCGGCCTGCGTCGTCGTGGATTCTCCAACGAGACCATCGAGGCCATTCACGACAGCTATCGCATCATCTACTCTAAAGGAATCCTCAAAGAGGGTGTTGCAGAGGCACGTGCCAAATATCCCGACTCAAAAGAGGTCGATTATATCTGCTCATTCATAGAGAACTCCAAGCGTGGAGTAATCCGCTAATATGCATACGTTGATTGTCGTCACCGGTCCTACGGCAGTGGGAAAAACCGCATTGACCATACGTTTGGCCAATCATTTAGGTATTCCCATCATCAATGCCGACTCCCGTCAGATATACCGGGAGATGAGAATCGGTACAGCGTCACCGAGCATAGAGCAGCAACAACAAGCACATCATTATTTTGTAGGCACCAAGAGTATTGCAGACTATTATAATGCCTCTATGTATGAGCAGGAAGTGATGCAATTACTCCAAGACGACCATCATCCTTATGCACTCCTATCGGGAGGAAGCATGATGTATATAGATGCTGTCTGCAATGGTATTGACGATATTCCTACCATACGTGATGACGTCAGAAAGGAGATGAAACGTCGTTATACAGAAGAAGGTCTTGAGGCTTTATGTGAAGACCTCAAACGTCTGGACCCAGAACACTATGAGATAGTAGATAAGCAAAACTATCGACGCGTGATACACGCATTAGAAATCTGCTATCAGACAGGGAAGACCTACACATCATTTAGAACACAAGAAAAAAAACAAAGACCCTTCCGTATTATCAAGATAGGACTGAACAGAGACCGTGAACAACTCTATCAACGGATCAACGCGAGAGTTGACGAAATGATGCAGCAAGGATTTTTAGAAGAAGTTGCTGCACTCCGTGAATACCGACATCTCAACGCACTCAATACCGTTGGCTATAAAGAACTGTTTGACTATATGGACGGGCGCTGGTCATTAGAAGAAGCCATAGAGCGTATCAAGGGGAGCACCCGTCGTTATGCTCGTAAGCAATTGACCTGGTATAAACGTGACGAAGCCATGAGATGGTTTCATCCTGAAGAAGAAAAAGACATTTTGAAGTATATTGATAATCTATGAAAGAGAGAATCGTTGAGTTTACAGCAAAAGCACGTCAGTGGCTCAAGAAATCATGGCTATGGTATAAAAGCTTGTATCAGGGACGTGCCTGGTACGTGAAAGGTGGTGTAGGATTTGCCTCGTTAATTATAGCCTTCATCTTCTACCTCATCATGGTAGATGTCAATTTTCTGTGGCTCTTCGGCAAGTCACCGTCCTTGAGAGCTATTATGCACCCAAAAACCATACAAGCATCAGAACTATATAGTGCTGACGGTGTCATGATTGGTAAGTATTTCAGCGAAAACAGAACCCCTGTTGCCTACGAAGAGATTAACCCTGTATTCTGGAAAGCTTTGATAGACACAGAAGACGAACGTTTCTACCATCATTTCGGTATTGACTTCCAGGGCGTTTTTGCAGCAGCAAAAGACTTTGTGGTTCACCATGATGCTCGTGGTGCCTCAACCATCACCCAACAGTTGGTGAAAAATATGTTCCGTGTTCGTACTGAGTATTCCACAGGTCTGTTGGGCAACATCCCTGGTGTAAAAATGCTCATCATGAAAAGTAAGGAATGGATTACCGCTGTGAAGATTGAGATGTTTTTCGATAAAAAAGACATCCTCACCATGTATGCTAATACAGTGGATTTTGGGTCCAATGCATACGGCATCAAAACTGCAGCAAAAACATATTTCGGTACCACACCAAAGGAATTGACCCCTGAACAGGCTGCTATTCTTGTCGGTCTGCTCAAGGCTACAACCTATTATAATCCCCGAACCAATCCCGACAATTCCTTCAAACGTCGTAATGTGGTACTCGACAACATGCGTCGACACAAGGATCTGACACGTGAAGCTTACGACACCCTTTCCAAGAAACCTATCCAACTCGACTATAGTGTGGAGAACAATTACGATGGACAGGCACAGTATTTCCGTGAGGCCGTTGCTGATGAACTTCACGACTGGTGTAAGGACAATGATATTGATCTCTACAGAGACGGTTTGAAGATTTACACCACTATTGATACGCGTATGCAGAAATACGCAGAACAGGCTGCAAAGCGACAGATGCGTATCATCCAACGTAACTTCAACAACCACTGGTCTGGCCAGAACCCATGGCAGGATGAGCGCCATCAGGAAATTCCTAATTTCATTGAAGATCTTGCCAAAAAATTGCCTTATTACAAATATCTGAGTCAACGATACGACAATAATACCGATTCTATCAACTACTATCTGAACCTTCCACACCCTGTGAAGTTGTTTGATTACGACGAAGGCATCATCGAGAAAAATATCTCAACGCTCGACTCCATCCGTTATATGGAACATTTCATGCACTGTGGATTCGTTGCAATGGAACCCGAGACGGGTCACGTAAAAGCATGGGTCGGTGACCTCGATTTCAGAACATGGAAGTACGACAAGGTGAAGTCGATGCGTCAACCAGGTTCTACGTTTAAGCTCTTTGTCTATGCTGAGGCCATGAACCAAGGTATTACTCCTTGTGACACACGTGAGGACTCCTATTTCTCTATGAAAGTCTTCGACAGCAAGAAAAACGAAGAAGTATTATGGGCCCCAACCAATGCCAACGGACGTTTCTCCGGTGCTAATGTCACGCTGAAACAGGCTTTCGCCATGAGTATCAACTCTATTGCTGTCAAACTCGGCCAAGAATGTGGTATTCCCAATATTGTAAAAACCGCACACGATATGGGTATAAAAAGTAAGTTGGATGCTACCCCTGCACTCGCCTTGGGTAGTAGCGATGTCAACCTCCTTGAACTCGTCAATGCATATTGTACACCGGTCAATGACGGTAAAACACACAACCCCGTCCTTGTCACCCGTATCGTAGATCGCGACGGCAAAGAAATCTATACTGCTCCTGAAGAGGAGAAACAAGTATTGACCTACAAGAGTGCTTTTCTCCTCCAACAATTGCTGCAGGGCGGTATGCAAGGAACAAGTTCTGCATTGGGACGCTGGACCAACCAATTTGCTCGTGATACAGATTTCGGCGGTAAGACTGGTACTTCTAACAACCATTCCGACGCATGGTTTGTTGGTGTTTCCCCACATCTCGTTGTCGGAGCATGGGTAGGCGGTGAATACCGTTGTATCCACTTCCGTACTGGAGCATTAGGTCAAGGGTCCAAGACAGCTCTTCCCATCTGTGGAGACTTCTTAGAACAGGTTCTTGGAGACCCTGCATTCAAAATGTATCGTGCTAAATTCGACAAACCACACGATACAGACATCACCATGCAAATGTATAGTTGCGGTGGCTATTTCAAAGAGCCTGCCGATTCAGACTCTATTGCCAGCGATAGTATCCAGCATATCGAACTGGAACAGCCCAATGAGAATGCTGTTGATCCTGCTGCTCCTGTTACGCCATCACCTGATGGTAACCAACACGGAACGCCCTCCCAACCGAAGGCTGCAGAGGAGCCCAAACATACGGAAATTTAATTTTGCAAGACCTTTAACAGACCTTCTGTATTGAAATCGTCTATAGACACTACCAATGCGGAGTGGCAATCGGCACTCCAGATTGTCAACTTTACCCGTCGCTCGCTTTTCCTTACTGGGAAGGCAGGCACGGGTAAATCTACTTTTCTGCGTTATGTGTCTGAACATACAAAGAAGAAACACGTCATCCTCGCACCAACAGGTATTGCTGCCATCAACGCAGGAGGACAGACAATCCATAGTTTCTTCAAACTTCCTTTCCACCCGCTTCTTCCTAACGACAGCCGGTATGATGCACGCCATATCCGCAAAAGTTTGAAATATAGCGGAGACACAATCAAGATGTTGCGTGAGTTGGAACTCATCATCATCGATGAAATATCGATGGTTCGTTCTGATATCATCGACTTCATTGACAAAGTATTGCGCATCTACTGCCACAATATGCGTGAGCCATTCGGAGGCAAACAACTCTTACTCGTTGGCGATATCTTCCAGTTACAGCCTGTGGTGAAGTCTGACGAATGGCAACTCATGCAACCATTCTATGCTTCTGCCTATTTCTTCTCTGCCTCCGTTTGGCAAAAGATGGATCTCGTTAGTATAGAATTACGGAAAGTATATCGGCAAAAGGATGAAGATTTCATCCACATACTGGACCGAATCAGAAGCAATACCACAACGGATCATGACCTGCGAATCATCAATCAACGACTGGGGGTTTCTTTCCATAACAGCCAAGACGAGATGGCTATTACCTTGGCTACCCGTCGAGATACAGCAGAACATATCAACAACGAACAACTGGCAGCTCTTGAAGGCAAAGCTACCGTCTTCAACGGAAAAGTCCTTGGAGAATTTCCTGAGAGTTCCTACCCTGCCCCTATTGCGCTAGAGGTGAAACCTGGCGCACAGGTGATCTTTATCAAGAACGACAAAGAACACCGATGGGTCAATGGTACCTTAGGGGTTGTCGTCGCCCTTGACGAAGAAGAAGGTATCATCACCATTTGCGACGAGACTGGTCATGAGCACGACGTAGAACGTGCCATTTGGGAAAATATGCGCTATACCTTCAATGAGAAGGAACAGAAGATAGAAGAGGAATTGCTCGGTTCATTCATCCAGTTTCCAATCCGACTGGCATGGGCCATTACCGTTCATAAGAGTCAAGGACTTACCTTCCGTCATGTGCGTATCGATTTCACAGGAGGCGCCTTTGCCGGCGGACAAGCCTATGTGGCATTAAGCCGATGCACCTCCCTGCAAGGCATTTGTTTAGAGTCGCCACTTCGTCGCAGCGACATCTTTGTCAAACCCGAAGTAATCGCGTTCGCTCAGCGATACAATAACAGCAGCCTCATCAACAAAGCCCTCCATGAGAGTAAAGCCGACTACGAATACAGGGAGGCCATGAGTGCTTTCGACGAACGCGATTTTCAAGCATTTCTGAAACATTTCTTCATCGCCATCCATAGTCGTTACGACATCGAACGGCCTGCTGCACAACGACTCATCCGCAGAAAACTCGCTGTCATCACCCAACTGGAAGAACAACGGCAGGAGGCTATCAACAAACTACATGATCGTGATGAGATGCTCAAACGCTTGGCTGTAGAATATGTCTCATTGGGACGTGAATGTGAGAAAGAACACATGACAGATGCCGCCATCCGTAACTATGAGAAAGCGCTTGAACTATACCCTGAGGCTCATGAAGCTAGCCGACGTATCAAAGTATTGAAGAAGAAGAAATAAAATAACGTGGACCGGTAAGTGTGATACAAAAAAAAACAAATGAACTATGCTACATACAGACATCATATTCCCTTTAGCAAAAATCAATCTCGGCCTCAATGTCGTAGAGCGCAGACCTGATGGATATCACAACCTTCAGACCGTGTTCTATCCTGTCCCTATCATGGATGCTCTTGAAGTGTCTGAGATGAACGATGCCTTTCCATCTACCGTTGACTGCGACCTGAAGGTGACTGGTATTGACGTAGAAGGTGACGAACAACGCAATCTGGTGGTGCGCGCCTACCATCTGTTGAAAGATGAGTTTCCAACATTGCCACGACTGCACACCCACCTCTACAAAGGCATTCCTACACAGGCTGGAATGGGTGGAGGATCAAGTGACTGTGCTGCCATGCTGACTCTGCTGAACAGAATGGGAAATCTCAACCTCACAGCGTCACAACTCATAGAACGGGCTGCAAGACTTGGAGCCGACTGTCCGTTTTTCATTCTCAACAAACCTGCTTATGCGGAAGGGATTGGCGAACGGTTACGTCCTATCTCATTGGATTTGAAAGGATGGTATCTCTGTGTGGTACGCCCCAATATCCCTGTCCCCACACGTGAAGCCTTTGCTCATATCACCCCACGTCATCCTGAACATTGTTGCCTTGATATCGTTTCGCAACCTGTGGAAACATGGCGCGACCTACTGGTCAACGATTTCGAATATAGTGTCTTTCGTGCACACCCACAGTTGGCTGCCGTCAAAAAGCAACTCTACAACCTTGGTGCAGTCTATGCAGCAATGAGCGGCAGCGGTAGCGCCCTTTTCGGTCTTTTCCGTAGGCCTGTCAGTTTTCCATGCACCTCACCCGATACATTCACCACTTGTCTGCAACTCTAAAATGAATAAACAATAATACAAAGCTTATGATTGATACCATTAGACAAAACGAGATTCTCGAACTGATGAAACGAGAGATTGTACCCGCCGTTGGATGCACAGAACCTATGGCAGTAGCCCTTTGTGTGGCACGTGCCACAGAACTCCTTGGTAGAACTCCCGACCATATCAATGTCCTACTCAGTGCTAACATTCTAAAAAATGCTATGGGAGTAGGAATTCCCGGCACGGGTATGATAGGTTTGCCCATTGCCATTGCTTTGGGTGCGCTGATTGGCTGTTCTGACTATCAACTCGAGGTCTTGAAAGACCTTGATGCACAGTCTCTTGAACTCGGCAAACAATATGTCAAGGACAACCATATCAACATCGGTCTCAAGGCTGACGCTTGCGATAAACTATACATCGAGGTAGAATGTAGTTCCGACGATTCTTCCCTACCTCATCATGCCACAGCCATCATCTCAGGCGACCATACCAATATCGACTATCAGGCAACGGATGACAAAGTCCTTGTTGACCACCGCAAGCCTGCTACATCGGAAGAGGGTGAAGAACACGTCTCCTTGACCATGCAGACAGTCTATGACTTTTCCATCTCTGCTCCCATAGACGAACTCCGTTTTATTCTACAAACAAAAGAGTATAACATGCGTGCGGCTGCCGAAGCTGTCAAAGGCAATTATGGTCATTGTTTAGGTAAGACGATGGACCGTCCACTCAGCCATGGCATTTTTGGCAATACCATGTTTTCCCATATCATCTCCAAGACAGCCTCTGCTTGTGACGCTCGTATGGGAGGTGCTATGATTCCCGTAATGAGTAACAGCGGTTCGGGCAATCAGGGAATCTGTGCCACCAATCCTGTTGTAGTATTTGCTGAGGAGAATGAGAATACCGAGGAAGAACTCATCCGTGCCTTAACGTTAAGTCACCTCACCGCCATCTATATCAAACAAAGTCTCGGCAGACTGAGTGCCCTCTGCGGTTGTGTTGTGGCCAGTATCGGTTCCAGTTGCGGTATTACTTACCTCATGGGCGGCCAATATGCGGATATCTGCCACTCCGTGAAGAATATGATAGCCAACTTAACAGGAATGATTTGCGACGGAGCAAAACCCAGTTGTTCATTAAAGATCTGCTCTGGTGTTTCCACAGCATTACTCTCTGCCCTATTGGCTCGCGAAGGCAAGCATGTCACCGAAGCAGAAGGTATTATAGACCATGATGTGGATTGTTCTATCCGCAATCTGACGAGTATCGGCAAGGAAGCGATGTGTGCTACCGATGAAATGGTATTGACTATCATGACCAACAAATCATAACGTACGATACGACGATTGTCGCTTATCAGTCGGTATAAAACCCAACAAGACTGGCCTATCATGAAGGTCAGTCTTGTTGTTTTATTGATATCGCATGAGACTGGTTGTCAGATATATCTTCATCTGCAATCAGTCGTCAGAATGGGACATCAACTATGTTTGATTTCTATGTCACGTCGCACGTTGTCTCTGATTTTTGTTAGATACGCTTTCATGCCCACAGCATCACGATTGTCGATAATCTCTAGCAACTCTTTCAACTCTGTGCGAATCTGAGCCACCTGATCATGGGTATAGGGATTGAAAAGGATTTCCTGCAATAGGTAATCATCTTCGTTGAGAACCCCTTGAGCAATCTTCATGTGACGCTTGAACGTTGTTCCTGGCGCATCCTGATGTTTCATAACGGCAGCAAAGACGAAGGTTGAAACAAATGGGATAGAGAGGGAGTAAGCAACTGTTCTGTCGTGTTCGTCAAATGAATACTCATAGATATTCAGTCCCAGTTTCTGATAGAGGTCCTTGAAGAAGATGCGTCCCATATAGTCACCTTCGTTGATGATAATGGCATTTTCCTCTGACAACTGCTGCAGATTGGCAAATGTAGGTCCAAACATCGGGTGTGTAGAAACATAAGGATGACCTGTCTTTTCATAGAAATCTTTCAGACCTGTTTTAACCGATGAAATATCGCTGATAATACAGTCCTTCGGGAGGAAAGGCATCACCTCTTCAAATGCCGCGATAGTATATTTCACGGTAACGGCATTGATGACGAGCTCTGGTTTAAACTGTCTGATTTCCTCTAAATCAGCAAAGCGCTGACAGTTATAGGTAAACCGCATTCGCTTGGCATCTTTTTCATAGACCGCCACTTCATGGTCAAAGCTAAGCAGGTCTATGAAGAAGCTCCCCATCTTTCCTGCCCCTAATACGAGTATTTTCATTTGTTGATGATTTCTATCTGTTGTCTTACTGATTCTTCGTGAATGTTTTCAAATACCTTGGCAACAAACTCTGGTGCCATGCCGCAGAGTGCACCTTGTGCACCTCGTTTGTCGAGGATTTCGTTATAACGTGATGTCTGAAGTACGGTCATGTTGTGTTCTTTCTTGTAGTGACCTATCTCACGGCAGACACGCATACGTTTTGAGAGCATTTCCATGAGCTGGTTGTCTATCTCGTCAATCTGCTTGCGGAGTTGTACGATACCCTCTGTGGTGACAGTTTCATCACGTATAACGAGCAACGAGAGGATGTAGTCAAGAACATCGGGAGTCACCTGCTGTTTAGCGTCGCTCCATGCCTTGTCTGGATCGCAATGGCTTTCTACAATCAGTCCGTCAAAACCAAGGTCCATGGCTTGTTGACAGAGCGGAGCAATCAGTTCGCGTCGTCCTCCTATATGACTGGGGTCGTTGATGATAGGAAGATCGGGAATGCGTCTGTGCAGCTCGATAGGAATCTGCCACGTGGGCAAGTTACGGTAAATCTTATTGTCGTAGCTTGAGAATCCGCGATGAATGGCTCCGAGCCTCTTGATGCCTGCAAGATTGAGGCGTTCCAGTGCTCCTATCCATAATTCGAGATCTGGGTTGGTTGGATTTTTCACCAATACGGGCACGTCTGTACCTTTCAACGCATCTGCGAGGGCTTGCATGGCAAAGGGGTTTGCTGTGGTTCTTGCTCCTACCCACAACACGTCGATACCATATTTCAGAGCGAGTTCCACATGTTCTGGCGTTGCAACTTCTGTGGCTGTCAACATGCCTGTTTCCTTTTTCACCTGTTGCATCCATGGCAACGCTTTTTCTCCGTTACCCTCAAATCCTCCTGGCTTTGTTCTGGGTTTCCATATTCCTGCACGAAACATGTGGCATCCGTAATTGGCCAGTTGTCGTGCTGTGGTCATCACCTGCTCTTCTGTCTCTGCACTACAAGGTCCTGCAATGACGAAGGGACGTTCGTTGTCACTCGGAAGTCTCAAAGGTTCTAATTCCAATTCCATAATATCTTGTTTTTGTTTTTATCTGTTATTTATTATTTACTGCTAAATAGCTTATTTTCTCATCATATCTGCAATACGTGTTAGTGCCTCCTGTAGCTTTTCCTCTTTGGCACAGAGGGAGATGCGAATATAACGTTTGCCGTTGGATCCAAAGATGAATCCTGGTGTAATGAATACCCGTGCATCATGGAGTACCTTTTCTGTCAACTGTTCCACATCATCATACTGATCAGGAATTTTTCCCCACAGAAACATTCCTACCTGATGGGGATCGTAACTGCAATGGAGCGTTTCCATAATCTGCTCTGCATAGTGTCGGCGACGGCGATAGGTGTCGATATTTGCCTCTTGATGCCATTCGTCGCTATTGTCGTAGGCTGTTGCGGCAGCCAGTTGCAGTCCTCTGAATGTTCCACTGTCTACATTACTCTTCACCTTCAGAATCCATGATATAAACTGAGCGTTGGTAGCACAGAGTCCTACGCGCCATCCTGGCATATTGTGTGATTTCGACATGGAGTTGAACTCGATACAACAGTCTTTTGCTCCCTCTACCTGAAGAATGGAGAGGTGTTCTTCATTAAGGATAAAGGAATAGGGATTGTCGTTGACCACTACGATATGGTGTTTCTTGGCAAAGTCAACCAGTCTTTCATAGGTTTCGCGCCTTGCATTTCCTCCTGTGGGCATATTGGGATAATTGGTCCACATGAGTTTCACCTTGCTGAGGTCCATCTGCTCCAGTTCGTCGAAATCCGGTTGCCATCCATTGGCCTCCACAAGATTGTAGTTGACCACCTTTGCTCCAAGGAGTTTGCTCAGCGAGGTATAGGTAGGATAACCTGGATTGGGTACGAGGACTTCATCGCCAGGATTGACGAAAGCGAGCGTCACATGGAGAATGCCCTCTTTCGAACCGATGAGTGGCAATACTTCAGTTTGAGGATTGAGTTGCACTCCATACCATCTATTATAGAATCCTGCCATCGCCTGTCTTAGTTCTGGCGTTCCCATGGTCGGTTGATAGCCATGCGCGTCTGGCTGTTTGGCCACCTCACAGAGCTTGTCAATAGTCTGTGGTGACGGGGGCATATCCGGACTTCCAATGGCAAGGCTGATAATATCCATACCTTGTGCGTTGAGTGCAGCCACTTCTTTGAGTTTTCGGCTGAAATAGTATTCACTAACGAGTGTAAGTCTGTCTGCTGGTTGTATCATGACGTGTTATTGTTATTGTTCAAGTAAATTTCTGTCTGTCAATTCTCTCGATATTCGCCCAGTACGGTGAGTTCCTTGGTCAAAGGCATAATAGCGTCAACGGCCTGTCTATACCGTGTAAGACTGTTGTAGGTCACATCCACATAGAACAGGTATTCCCATTCGTGTCCGATGACCGGGAGCGACTGTATCTTCGTGAGGTTGATCTTATAGAACGACAGTATGCTGAGCACCTGAGAGAGCGAACCTTCCTCGTGAGGTAATGAGAATACCAGACTTGCCTTGTTGGCTTTCTCCAAGGGTCTGAGGAAGTCTGCTTTCTGTGGCTGACAAGTGACCAGGAAACGTGTGAAGTTATGCTTGTTGTCTTCAATATGGTCTTCCAGTATCTTCAGTCCGTAGAGTTTGGCAGCCTCAGCACTACAGATGGCTGCCCATCCGTGATATTGATGTTCCTTGATATCCTTGGCACTTCCTGCTGTATCTTCGCCTTCCACATTTTTGATGTTAGGATGTTGTGCCAAAAACTGTCTGCATTGCATTAATGCAACGGGATGTGAGTGTACCTCGGTAATGGTGTCCCACGAATCATCAGGCAGACAGCAGATGCAATGTGAGATATGCAGTTTGTATTCCCCTACTACGGTTGCTCCCGACGAACGTAACAGTTCGTAATTATGGAGTAGCGAACCGGCAATAGTATTTTCTATAGCTGTCATTCCTATCATGGTAGGATCCTGCTTCATATGCTCAAACACCTCCTCGAAGGTGGCGCAGCAAACGAGTTGTATCTGTTCTCCTTCAAAATACAGGTGTGCTGCCATATCATGAAACGATCCTATGATTCCTTGTATTGCGATTCTTTTCATTATCTTTTTTATCTTTATATTAAAAGAAATCCCGCTTTCACATGTAAGTGAAGCGGGACCTTATTATCGTTCGTTGTTAGTTCATTTCAAGTTACGGCCAACCGCTTCACAGTATCCTGTAAAGTAAAAGTAATAACCGTAAAAGAATGCCTTGTT